>NZ_JAYWYX010000034.1:0-22863 GCF_048147925.1 Acinetobacter sp. 226
CTCATACCCAAGTTGTCACTTGAATTCTGTTCAAATGAGCAGAGTGTTGTCTTTTAAATCTTTGTGCAACAAAGCCATTGTCGTCATAAAAATTCCATCTAAAGAATTTTATTAAGTATTTTATTCTACCTTAATCTTTTTCACTCCCTATTTGCTCATGTATAAAGAAAGTAATTGCTTGTACAGTGGGGTCAGTTAATTTTTTCTGGCTGTTAAAATTCTTCAGTGAATAAATCAAAATTTTATAATCATTTTTTAGCCTCTTTTCTAGGGTTTCTTATTAAATATTCAAGCGTTAATCCTTTTTTAATGCCCAAAAAATCTTCAGTCGGTCCATAAGAGGGTATTGCCTATTTCAGCTTCGATACATGCAGAGGGGTAGCTTAGTCATGAGCAATCAGTAAGCTAAAAACTCACTAGGTGAATTTTACTCATCTTTAAATGAATTTATATCGTTTTACTCATCTTTGGATTCACGCTTAAATACAGTCAGACAGAAATTTAGCTTTTTATATTTTTATAAAAATTTAGGGTGGCATATCTCCATGACTACAGCATTTCAATGTTCAATTAAACGCATTCGTTTTGATGAGAACTACAAACCAGCAAACAATACACGTCTAACCACTAATTTTGCCAATTTAGCACGTGGTGAAAGCCGTCAGGAGAATCTTCGTCGTACACTTGCGATGATCAACAACCGCTTTAACAGCTTGGCGACTGCCGATAATCCTAGAGGTGATCGTTATTCACTGGAGATCGATATCATCTCTGCTGAAATTGATATTGAGGGCAATGGTCAAACCTTTCCCTTTATTGAAACCTTGAAAAGTACAATTATCGACCATCATACCAATGAACGCATTGAAGGCATGATCGGGAATAGCTTCTCATCTTATGTACGTGATTATGATTTCAGTGTGGTATTGCCATCACTCGGCTGTAAGGCCAATGAAAAACCTGAAGACTTTGGTGACCTGCACGGCAAGCTGTACCAGCATCTTGTGAATTCAGCAGTCTTTAAAGCTGAATTTAATAAACAGCCAGTGATTTGCCTGAGTGTTTCAACCACGAAAACCTACTACCGTAGTGCGAATGTGCATCCTGTTCTAGGTGTGGAATACACCAATGATGACTACTCACGTACCGATGAATATTTTAAAAAAATGGGCTTAAGTGTTCGCTACTTTAAACCTGAAAATGGCAATGCACCCTTGGCATTCTATTTTGCGGGCGACTTGCTGCACGATTACACCGATTTTGAACTGATCAGTGCGATCAGCACCATGGAAAGCTTCCAGAAAATCTATCGTCCTGAAATTTACAACACAAATTCATCTGCAGGTGTGGTGTATCAGCCTAGCTTGAGCTATGGCGACTATTCATTAACTCGCATTGTCTATGACCGTGTTGAACGTGGGGAGCTGGCGGTCAAACAAGGTAAATGGACAGAGGAAAATTTCATTAAGCCGTATAAAGACATTCTGGATGAATGGGCTGCCAATTTTAAAGTAGCAACGGCTCAGCAAGACAACGCTGCCTGATAGATCACATATATAAACGAATTTAGAGAAAGAAGATTAGACATGGCACTTTTACAACCTGAAAAGTTACTCCCGACCTCTACAGCAGGCAGCTTGCCAAAACCGTCCTGGCTGGCAGAACCTGAAAAGCTTTGGTCAGCTTGGAAACTCGAAGGTGCAGAACTACTAGAAGCGAAACGTGATGCACTGAAACTGTCCTTGCATGAACAAGTCCATGCCGGCATTGATATTGTCAGTGATGGTGAACAGACCCGTCAGCACTTTGTGACCACGTTTATCGAGCATCTTGAAGGGGTGGATTTTGAGAAACGTGAAACCATGCGTATCCGTAACCGTTATGATGCCAGCGTACCTTCAGTAGTCGGTGAAGTTTCCCGTAAAAAAGCAGTGTTTGTGGATGATGCGAAATTCCTGCGTAGCCAAACCACGCAGCCGATCAAATGGGCACTGCCTGGTCCAATGACCATGATTGATACGCTGTACGATGGTCACTACAAGAGCCGTGAAAAACTGGCATGGGAATTTGCCAAAATTCTGAATCAGGAAGCACTTGAGTTAGAGGCAGCAGGGGTCGATATCATCCAGTTTGATGAGCCAGCATTCAATGTGTTTTTTGATGAAGTGAATGATTGGGGCGTCGCTACTTTAGAGCGCGCGCTTGAAGGTCTGAAATGTGAAACTGCGGTACACATTTGCTATGGTTATGGCATTAAAGCCAATACCGATTGGAAAAAGACCTTAGGCAATGAGTGGCGTCAGTACGAAGCAGCCTTCCCTAAACTGCAACAATCAAAAATTGATATTGTATCGCTTGAGTGTCAAAACTCACGTGTGCCGATGGATCTGATTGAGCTGATTCGGGGTAAAAAAGTTATGGTCGGTGCGATTGATGTTGCAACCAATCAAATCGAAACGCCTGAAGAAGTTGCCAATACACTGCGTAAAGCATTGCAATTTGTGGATGCAGACAAACTGTATCCATCAACCAACTGTGGGATGACACCGTTGTCTCGTCAAGTGGCTCGGGGCAAACTCGAAGCCCTTAGCGCAGGGACTGCGATTGTTCGTCAGGAGCTGGGTGCTTAAAAGAAGCATGGCTAAACCAGAGTAGGGTGAATGATCCGTAGATCATTGGCCTACCTTTGAGTACAGGCACATCGTATATAATTGAGATGAAAGAGATGATTGAAGCAATAGACTTTAGAAATGCAATGTCCCTGTTAACCACGTCTGTGAATGTGATCACGACTCAAGGTGTAGCAGGAATGCATGGTTTTACCGCATCGGCCGTATGCAGTGTAACTGATACCCCACCGACATTGCTGGTCTGTATGAATCAATCCTCTCGTTCACATGAACATTTCATTAAAAATAAAGTACTCTCAGTCAATGTACTCAGCACGCAGCATGAATACATCTCCAATGCATTTGCCTCAAGCAAATTTAACTCTGAAGATCGCTTCAAACTCGGTGAGTGGAGCACGCTTGAAACAGGTGCTCCAATTTTAGACGATGCTTTGGTGAGCTTTGATTGCCAGATTGAAGAAATTCAAAAAGTGGGCACACACAGTATATTTTTATGTCGTGTCATCGCGATTAGACAGAGTCAGCAGGAGGAAAGTCTGGTGTATTTTAACCGTGCGTATCATCAGGTCGGTCAATTAGAAACTGTTTAACTTTCCCTCGCTACAATGTTCTAGCCCTTATCGTGTTTAAATCCAGATAGCGAATTAAAACTGGAAGAAATAAAAGTTATTTCTTCCAGTTGAGTAAGCGTTTAAGTGAAGTGTAAAAGCTATCGAGCACAGTTAAAGCTTTCAGCTTTTTCGCTATCTCCCCGACCGCTATAACGTGCAATTAATGGGTATGGACAGAGTGGGCGGGTCCGGTTTGGTGCCCAGTTTGACGGAATCTCGGGATTAATTTCTCCACTCGGATTACCCGGACCGCGTGCAGTGGCAATAATACGGTCAGGTTTTTCACCATATTCCACCCATCTGACCAGTGCAGTCAGTCCATCAAACTGGTCAGTAGCCACACCCTGAGAAACATGGTTCATACCCGGAACCCGGAAAAATCGTACTGAATTCTGTATAGTGGCTGAATAACGTTGCAAAAGCTGATCATACCAGTTTTGTGATTCCTTCTCGGAGGTAGAGCCATCCGCTACTGCATGTACTACCATAATTTTACCTCCTCTTGAAGTGAGAGGCGTCACATTTAATGGATCAGGTGGTCCCATAAAAGCAGTTGAGCTTTCCTTATAGGTGTTATCTGTCCTGTATAGCTTGATAAGGTCAGTATCGAAATTATAATTCAAGATATATTCACTCGGTCTTTCCAATCCTAATAAATTAGGTGGAGTCTCGAACACAGTGCCTAATACTCCAGCACTACGATCTAAAGCGCTAAGAGGTGCTAGTTTCAAATTGGCCCATTTCTGTCCAACGATTCCTGGATCATAAGGTTCACTGACATAAAATTTTTCACCTTTAGAGTTTACAGGTGTATCAAATACAGCAGCGATAACCTGTATCTGTTCTGCTGACAGGCAGGTTCCATTACGTTCTCCCTGACACACCGGAACATCTCTTTGGATATTAAATTCTGATTGGCATCGGTCTACATCCTGTACCATGCCATCTACAATACCATCCAGCTTGTCACATTTATTTAAGACAGAATCCGCTACAACTTTTCTTTCAGCATCGGTAAAAGCTGTTATTGTCTCATCAATTTCCGTAGCGACTTTTCGGAGTTCTTTAAAATCATAAATTTGTGCTATTGATGAAAGAGGCGGCTCAAAGGAAGGCGAGTTGGCATAAATACCATCATATTCCCTTGGTAAGCGTGTAGCTGCATTCAGCGCCAGATTTCCACCTCGTGAAGCGCCACCTGCATAAGATCGGTCTGGCAGTTTGTCATAGCTAAACCTGATGAGCTGCTTTGCCATCGGGGTTAACTTGATCATCGAGTCATAACCATAATCAAGCCTGGCCTGTGGGTCTATACCAAAAGTAGTAATTTGTTCAAGTGTATGACCCATATCTGAGGAGATCACAGCAAAGCCTTCATATAAGGCATTGGTGAGTGGCCCCCCGCTTCCAACATAACCTAAGGCTGGAATGAGTTCTCCACCAAATCCACCATTGGCCTGAAAAAGAAAGCGGCCACTCCAGTCCAGAGGAAGACGCATCTCAAAACCAATTCGATACTCTTGCCCATCTATAGGACTGATTCGTGGAAACATATAGCCTGTGACTACACAATGGGCCCGAATGGGTTTTTCAGCTACAGTCACAGCACCCGCAGCCTCAGCAGTGGCTGAAGTAATCGTGGTATTGGCATATTGAAATGAACCCAGCTGTTCACACCGTTTCTTTATTTTAGCTCCAACAGCAGGTGATAATTGTGGTGTTTGATTAGAAGGAGGATTACCTTGATATCTGTCATTGTCATTATCGCCACCACAGGCTGCCAATAAAAAAGAAATCATCATAAGCAGGCTTAATCGGGATAATATATTGTTATTTAAATCATTCATTTGAAGCTCCATCTTGCAGTAAAACTAAATGGTTGAGTGACTTCATAGAAATATATTGATATTTAAATAGCCTGTTTCATTAAATAAAAGTTTTAATTATCAACAAGATCAAGAGTAATAACTCAAGAGTTATGAAGGCTGTTCTTATTTTAGCAATACTTAATGCCTGAAAGTGAGTCACTTTCAATATTTAAAGTTTTGTTACCTGATTTAATAAAACAGGAAGAGATGTGTACCTGAATCAGGATGCCCTTGAGTTAGAAGCAACCTTGCAAAGTGTAAGTGGAACAACTATAGAATTTCAAATTCCTCACTAAAACTGGAAGAAATAAAAGTTATTTCTTCCAGTTGAATAAGCGTTTAAGTGAAGGGTAGAAGCTATCGAGCACAGTTAAAGCTTTCAGCTTTTTCGCTATCTCCCCGGCCACTATAACGTGCAACTAATGGATATGGGCAGAGTGGGCGGGTCCGGTTTGGTGCCCAGTTTGACGGAATCTCGGGATTAATTTCTCCACTCGGATTGCCAGGACCTCGTGCAGTGGCAATGATACGATCAGGTTTTTCACCATATTCCACCCATCTGACCAGTGCAGTAAGTCCATCAAACTGGTCAGTAGCAACACCCTGAGAAACATGGTTCATACCTGGAACCCGGAAAAACCGAACGGAATTTTGTATATTGGCTGAATTGCGTTCCAAGAGTTGTTTATACCAGTTTTGTGACTCATACATGGAGGCAGTAGATCCATCTGCTACTGCATGGACTACAATAAGTTTACCTCCTTTTGAAGTCAGAGGAGTCAGGTTTAGTGGATTAGGTGGTCCCATAAATTCAACCGAACTTTCTTTATAGGTACTATCTGTCTTGAATAACTTGATAAGATCGGTATCGAAATTATAATTCAATGCAAATTCCAGTGGATTTTGCAAAGGTGCCTCCTCAGGCGGGACCTGAAATGCAATTGCTGTGGCACTAGCAAGACCTTCTAGATATTGAGTAGAAAACAATTTTACATTGGCCCATTTCTGCCCGATGATACCCGGATCATAAGCTTCACCCACATAGAATTCTTCACCTTTAGAATTTACCGGAGCTTTAAATACATCGGAAATCACCTGAATCTGTTCTGCTGACAGGCAAGTACCATTTCTTTCACCCTGACAGACAGGAACATCTCTCTCAATATTAAATCGTGTCTGACACTGATCCACATCCTGCACCATACCATCGGTAATGCCATCAAGCTGGTCACACTGCCTTAAAACAGCATCTGCCACAACTTTTCTTTCTTCTAGAGTAAAAGCTGTCACTAAATCATCAACATCGGTGGCGACTTTTCTCAACTGTAGTGCATCATATATTTGTGCAACTATTGCCACTGGTACGTCAAATGGAGGTGAATTGGCATAAATACCATCAAATTCATTTGGTAATCGCGTAGCTGCAATTAATGCAAGGTTACCGCCACGGGAAGGTCCAGCAGCATAGGATCTGTCAGGCAGTTTGTCATAACTAAACTTGATGAGCTGCTTTGCCATCGGGGTTAACTTGGTCATGGCAGCATAGCCATAATCAAGTCGCGCCTGAGGATCCAGTCCAAAAGTAGAGTTTTGTTCAAGCGTATGGCCCATATCTGAAGAGATCACTGTAAAACCTTCATAGAGAGCATTGGTGAGTGGCCCCCCACTTCCGATAAAACCTAGCGCTGGAATGATCTCACCACCAAACCCTCCATTGCCCTGGAAAAGAAAACGGCCATTCCAGTCCAGAGGAAGACGCATTTCAAAACCAATACGATATTCTTGTCCATCTATAGGGCTGGTTCGTGGAAACATATATCCTGTCACCAGACAATGTGCCCGAATAGGTTTATTGGCAACGGTCTCAGCACCTGCCTCCAAGGCAGTAGCTGAAGTAATCGTGGTGTTGGCATACTGAAATGAACCGAGCTGTTCACACTGTTTCTTTATTTTAGCTCCAACAGCAGGTGAGAGCTGTGGTGTCTGGTTCGAAGGAGGATTACCTTGATAGTTGT
Source organism: Acinetobacter sp. 226 (assembly GCF_048147925.1). Lineage (NCBI taxonomy): Bacteria > Pseudomonadati > Pseudomonadota > Gammaproteobacteria > Moraxellales > Moraxellaceae > Acinetobacter > Acinetobacter sp. 226. The sequence goes on from NZ_JAYWYX010000034.1 coordinate 7,125, forward strand.
TATTGCCATTATCACTACTGCAAGCGGCCAATAATGAAATCATCATCAGCAGGCTTAAACGGGATAATATATTGTTATTTAAATCATTCATTTGAAGCTCCATTTTGTAGGAAAGCTAACTGGTTTAATTGCTTCATAAAAATTTATCGATATTTAGTAGCTTGTTTTAATTAGATAAAAATTTTAACTATCAGTTGGATAAAGATTTTAAGATGCAAGACTCTAGAGTTATGAAGGTTGTGTGAAGTTTAGCAGATCTTAATGGCATAAGTGATATTCACTTTCAATACTTAAAGTTTTGTTACCTGATTTAATAAAACCGGATTCAATACGTAGCTCAACTATTTTTTATAAGGGTTATAACAAGCTATGAGCATCGAACAAGAACCTCAATAAAATGGAGAGGTAGAGTGAAATTTAGATAGAAAGAAAGCAAAGTCCTATCAATGCATGGGAAATACAAATCTTCTGATTCGCTCAGAAATTTTAAGTGATACAAATAGCTTTAAAAGCGTTATAAAGATAATTCTTTTCAAAAAAATTAAAAAAAATAAACTGTTCAAAGATACATAGGTTGTAGTATCAAAGAGAGAATAGGAAACTTGATTAGGAAAATAAACAGCTTTTACTCAACACATCAGCCTGAAAAATGAGAGATGAAAGAAAAATAAAGGCGATATAGCCTAGAGTTTTTAGAAATATTTTTATAAGTTTAAATAAATATAAACAAATGCCTGTACCTTGTTCACTCATATACAATTATTTAATTCTCAACCGGAGATGTGCAATTGCGTGTTGGCCGTTATAAGTTATTGATCATCATTGTCTTGCTGATACTGGTACTGGCTTTTGCTCTATTTCGCTGGTGGCAGGGACCAAAGGTACCTAGTTATACCTTAAGCGCCATGCCGCTGGTACAAAATGTCGTTGCGAGCGGGCGGGTCACGACCGTGGCACGGACTCAGATCGGCAGCGAAATTACCGGGGTGGTTCTCGAAACAAGAGTCAAAGAGGGGGATAAAGTCAAGCCGGGTGACCTGTTGGTGGTACTGAAATCTGATGAGCTTCTGGCCCAAGTCAAGCAAGCCGAGCTGGCACTCACCGATTTGGCTAAGGTCAAGCGCCCACAGGCAGAGGCCGAACTGGCCAGTGCCAAAGCGCAGCTAGATCAGGCCAGCCGTGAAGCAGCACGTAGACGCGCTGCTGGTGTAGGCATACTCTCGGCTGAAGAAATAGAACAGGCGGTAGAGACAGAAAGGGTAGCACGTAACAATTTTGAAACGGCCCGCCTGAAAGCTGAAGCCCTGGCATCCGGACAAGTTGAAGAAGCTTCACTGCGCCAACAGCTCGCGGTGGCACAGGCGCAACTGGCCAAGGCAAAAATACGTTCTACGGTGGCAGGAACGGTGCTGACACGTGATGTAGAGCCTGGCGATCTGGTTCAGCCTGGACAAACACTATTTACGCTGGCCTTGAATGGCAATACGGAAATTCGGGTGCCCTTGGATGAGCGGAACCTGCCGCAACTGGCCTTAGAGCAAACAGCTACTGTGATTGCAGATGCGTATCCGGATCAGAGCTTTCCGGCGCGTATCAGCTTTATTGCACCGAGTATTGATCCGCAACGCGGGACAGTAGAAGTCAGATTAGTTGTTAATCCGGTACCTGATTTTCTTCGGCAGGATATGACTGTTTCGGTCAATGTCGAGACTGCCAGAAGGGAGCGAGCACTCGCCATTCCAAATGATGCCTTAAGCAGTGTCAAAGGCGATAAGGCAGTGGTGTTAATGGTTCGTGATAAAAAAATAAAGCATCAGCAGGTCCGTTTAGGCCTGCGTGGCCTGACCATGTCCGAAGTAGTTTCCGGCTTGAAAGCAGGTGACCAAGTATTGGTGAATGCAGACTCTTCATTAAAGGATGGGGCTAGAGTTCGGGTAGAGCCGCAAACAACCTCCGTGATGAATTCTGCTAATGATAATACAGATAGTAAAAATGAATTACCGGTGAATTTCGATTGAAAAATTTTCTTGGGCGGCTCTGGATCGAATGGAAAATCGCGGTCAGTTTTTTGCGCGAGGGCCGGGCACAATCTCTGATGATCACTGTCGGCGTCGCGGTAGGCGTGGCTGTAATTGTATTCATTACTGCTTTGATTCAGGGGCTGCAAGCAAATATTATTGAACGTACGCTAGGCACCCAGGCCCATATTCGTCTGCTGTCACCAGATGAAGTCAATCAGGTGGTGTCGCCTCCTGCGGGTACTGTGCAATTGTTGCAAGAAGATAAACGAGCACAGCGACTGCGTTCGATTAATAACTGGCAGCAGATTACCGAAACCCTGGACCAGTTACCTGTGTTGACTGCTGTCTCACCGGTTGTGTCAGGGCCTGCCTTTGTTCAGCGCGGTGATGCGATTGAGTCGGTGGCACTGGTCGGAATGAATCTGGAACGTTATCAGCAGATTATTCCCTTAAAAGAATATCTGATTAGCGGACAGTTGCGAGTGGGTGCAGATGATGTATTGATTGGCAGTCAGTTGGCCAAAGATCTGGGTGTACAGGTCGGCAGCAAGCTGCGACTGGATACCGGTCAGCAGAACAGCGCTGTGGTCAATATTGCCGGTATATTCGAACTCGGGGTTCGTGATCTGGATGCTCGCTATGTTTATCTGGATTTAAAGCAGGCGCAGTCTTTGCTCTCCCTGCCGGGCGGAATAACAGTCATCGATCTGACCATTGATGATATTTTTCAGGCAGACCAGGTTGCAGCACAAGTCGCGCGCCTGACTTCGTTGAAGACGGAAAGCTGGATTGAAACCAATACGCAGCTTATGAATGCAATTACTGCCCAAAGTCTATCCACCAATATGATTATTGTCTTTGTGGCGATTTCGGTTGCGTTCGGTATTGCCAGCGTCATGTCTGTCAGTGTGGTACAGCGCACCCGGGAGATTGGTATTTTACGAGCAACCGGCGCGACCCAATCACAAATTTTGAGGGTTTTTTTGTTTCAGGGGGCAATCTTTGGCTTGCTTGGTTCAGTCCTGGGAAGCGTGGTCAGTTATGGTCTGGTTTGGGTATTTAATAACTTTGGTCCGGGATTATTCTATATTCCAATTTCGATTGAACTGGTCTTGTTGGCCCTATTGCTGGCGACATTAACAGGGGTGCTGGCTGCGGCAGTACCATCACGTCGGGCAGCGGCACTTGATCCGGTGGAGGCGATTCGTCATGTCTAATCAAGCTGAAGAAGTCCTACGTCTGGAAGCACTACGAAAATCTTATAATATTGGCCAGCCGAATGAGGTGGAGATCTTGCATGGCATTGATCTGCGCATTGATCGCAACGACTTTGCTGCACTCATTGGCCCTTCGGGTTCTGGTAAAAGTACTTTATTAAACATTTTGGGGTTGCTGGATAAACCGACAAGTGGTGAACTGTATTTATTGGGACAGCCTACCAGCGCGATGGATGATGCCGCCCGTACTGCATTGCGTGGCACCAGCATCGGATTTGTATTCCAGTTTCATCACCTGATCCAAGCCTTTAGTGCAATGGATAATATTTTAATGCCTTTAATGATGGCGCAAGGCAAGCCGAATCAGCAGGCATTGCAACGCGCACGAGATTTGCTGGCCGCAGTAGGACTGGAAAAATTTGCTGAACGTAAACCGAATGAACTTTCGGGAGGACAGCAGCAGCGGGTAGCCATTGCGCGAGCCTTGATCACTGAGCCGGCATTATTATTGGCAGATGAACCTACAGGCAATCTGGATACCCAGACTGCGGCTGACATGTTTGAGCTGTTCCGTAAAGTGCATCGTGAACGTGGTTGTGCTGTACTTCTGGTGACGCATGATCCGCGCCTGTCAGCCACTTGTGACCGTACCATTAATCTGGTCGATGGCCGGATTGAAAGTGATTCGAGCAATTCTCCTCAAGATTAAGCTGTACTGCAAGGAACCAGGAGAGCTAATTTTTTGAAGCGAGAAAAGATATTTCAGATTTATAGCTTTCAAAAAATGATCGCCATAGCTGAGAATGAAATAATCTGGAAACAACCTACTGGTTAAAAAGGATGCAGGCGAGTGCCTACATCCTATCCTTAAGATTTTGACGGTTTGATTTTGATCACCTTGTTTTAGGCTACTTTCTTTTCAGCCGCTTTAGTCACTTAGGATCAATAAATCTAACTAATAAAACTAATAAAAACGTTAGGGCGTACCTATGCACTTAGGGTGCTCTGTTAAATATCTACTTCACCCTGTGAATAAGCCGGGCTTCTCATTTTATGCAGTATGGCTCTATTGCTCCAGACTGCTTCTGAGCATCCAGGCCGTTTTTTCGTGCACTTCCAGACGCTGCGTAAGAATATCAGCTGTCGGCTGATCATTTGCCTCTTCAATCGTTGAAAAAATACTTCTGGCGGTACGTGCCACAGTTTCATGTGCATCTACGAGTAAACGCAACATTTCGTCAGCAGTGGGTACACCTTCGACTTCCTGAATGGAGGTAAGTTTTACAAACTGTTTATAGGTGCCTGGTGCTGCGAAACCCAAAGCACGGATACGTTCAGCAATAATATCCAGTGCATTCCACTGCTCAGTGTATTGCGTCATAAACATGTTATGCAGACTGTTGAACTGGGGGCCGGTGACATTCCAGTGGAAATTATGAGTCATCAAATACAGGGTATAACTGTCTGCTAAGAGTCTGGACAAACCGTCGACAATTTTGGCGCGATCATCATGAGAAATCCCGATATCAATTTTCATTGCTTTAGATTCTTTTTTAGAAGAGGCCATGCTCTTACTCCTTAAAACTTAATGCGATATGGTGTATGAGAATAAATTCGGATGGATTCAAAAACCTGAGTCAGAAGATGAAGTCATCCCTATAACTGGATAGTTGATCTCTCTATGAGGAGATCGATTTAAGTGGTTATAAGTTATAGATATTAGATGAGTATGCAGACATAAAGTTTAGTCATTATGTATAAGTGAGACGTAGGAGTGTAACCATTTAAAAATGACCATTTTGATCACGTTTACTAGCTAACGAGTTAATTCTTTAAAGCAAATGGATGCTTTAAAAAGTCTTTATCATTTCAGAAGTATAATAATCTAGAGTGCTGATTTATGAGTAAAATCACGTATTCTTATACTTAATCCGACTTGCCCACATCATTGGAGTATTTCTAATATCTTATTTTAAATAAATGGTTTATGTGAAAATTTAAAACATAAATAAAGCGAGAGTTTATAAAAAAATAACACAACACTGCCTTAATTAAATAAGTGACTACAAACAATAATAAATCTCGCTTCTAAATACAGTTATGTTAGGACACAGGCGAAACCAATGAGCATTTCTGCAAGTCAAATCTCTAAAAGTCAAAAATCTTCCAGTCAGTACATTTAGTAGATGAAATGTGAGACTGCGACAAGCTGTAGACGATTAACTTACGGATGAAGATGAACTGGTCAAGCCATGCAAAATATCAGCTCAAGCGACTTTGAGATAGACCAAAAATATCTGCACTAAACTCAAGCTCAGCAAGGAATACATCATGAAAATTAAGGCCAATAGCCCCGCGACTGGTAAAGACGGTTTAGACAAACAAAATACCAATAAAAAAAGTGAGCAGCTCGATGTATATCGTAGTGATGCGACCGAGCAGGCACTCACCACCAATCAAGGGGTTAAAATTTCCGATAACCAGAACAGTCTCAAGGCAGGCGTTCGCGGTGCGACCTTGATCGAAGATTTTATTCTTCGGGAAAAAATTACCCATTTTGACCATGAGCGAATTCCAGAACGTATTGTGCATGCCCGCGGTGTCGGCGCACATGGCTATTTTGAGGCTTATCCGGGGAATGAAAAACTGACCAAGGCAGGCTTCCTGACCAATACCAGTGTGCAAACGCCAGTATTTGTGCGTTTTTCTACCGTACAGGGCCCGCGTGGTTCAGCAGATACGGTACGTGATATTCGTGGTTTTGCGACCAAGTTTTATACGGATGAAGGTAACTTTGATTTAGTGGCGAATGATGCCCCGGTATTCTTTATTCAGGATGGCATCAAGTTCCCGGATTTCGTGCATGCAGTCAAGCCTGAACCTCAGACCGAGATTCCTACCGGTGCATCTGCACATGATACTTTTTGGGATTTTGTTTCCTTAGTGCCTGAATCTGCACATGCGGTGATGTGGGCCATGTCGGATCGGGGTATTCCGCGTAATTTAAGAGCCATTCAAGGCTTTGGCGTACATACTTTCCGTTTTATCAATGCCGAGAATAAAGCGGTTTTTGTGAAATTCCACTGGACGCCAAAACAGGGTCTCGCCCAACTGGTCTGGGATGAAGCACAAAAACTGGCGGGTAAAGATCCGGATTTCCATCGTCGTGACTTATATGAAGCGATTGCCTCCGGTAACTATCCGGAATGGGAGTTGGGTGTACAGGTCGTTCCAGAAGAAGATGAGATGAAGTACGACTTCGACTTGCTGGACCCAACCAAAATTATTCCGGAAGAACTGGTGCCGGTGACGCCGATTGGCAGAATGGTGCTGAACCGCAATGTCGATTATTTCTTCGGTGAAACCGAGCAGGTGGCATTCTGTCCGGGACATATTGTGCCAGGACTGGATTTTACCAATGATCCATTATTACAAGCACGTTTGTTCTCCTATACCGATACTCAGCTTAGCCGTTTAGGTGGTCCAAACTTCCACCAGATCCCAATTAACAAGCCGGTTTGTCCATTCCACAATAATCAGCGTGACGGTTTACATCAGCGTATTGTACATACCGGTCAAGCCAGTTATGAGCCGAATTCGATTGACAATAACTGGCCGGCTGAAACTCCGCCCGCAGCACAAGGCGGTGGTTTTGAAAGTTATCAGGAACGTATTGATGGACACAAGATCCGTCAGCGTAGCGAATCATTCAGCGATCACTTTAGTCAGCCCCGTCTTTTCTACCGCAGCCAGACGCCGCATGAACAAAAGCATATTGTCGATGCCTATGTCTTCGAGCTGAGCAAGGTGGAGCGCAAATATATTCGTGAGCGTGAAGTGCTTGAAGTGCTCTGTAATATCGATCTGGACTTGGCACAGCAGGTGGCTGACCAATTGGGCATTGAAATTCCGGCAGAGAAAAAAGCAGCAAAATTGCCAGAGGTGCAGGTTTCACCACGCTTATCTTTCGAGGCATTCAAACCTGAAGATATTAAAGCACGAAAAATTGCCCTACTGGTACACGACAAGGCCAATGAGGCCAGTATCAAAGCTGTTCAAACCTGGGCAGAATCAGAAGGGGCTGTGGTCGATGTACTGACTCCAAAACCGGGTCCGGTACTGGGTCTGCAAGGTGATGTGATTCCTTCCGATGGTATGCAAAAAGCCGAGCCATCCATCGCCTATGATGCCGTGGTGATTGCTGACGGTGATAATTACGATGTGGTGATGAAAGACGGTGTGGCGACTCATTATCTGCTGGAAGCCTACAAGCATTTAAAACCAATTGTGTTCTTGGGCGATAAAGGCAAGCTGATTGAACATTTACGCTTGGTTAGTGATGAAGGAACCTTGGCAAACGGACAGTTTGAAGCAGTACAAGATAGCTTTAAGACTTTGATCCTGAATCATCGTGTCTGGGCGCGTGAAGCTATTGCGGAAGCGATTCCTGCTTAAACCACCCATCCTATTATGTTGGAGGATAGAGGTTCCGGCTTCTATCCTCCCGGTTTTTATATGGACGAAGAGATGGTGAAACCGGATGTCAAAAAGTTGTTGGCACAAGTACAGCAAGTCAAATGGAGCAGAGAACAGGACATTTATCTCATTGAGCATAATCATTTGCCTTTAGCTGAACTCATGCAGCAACTCTGTTTCAATGAAGAGGAGATTAATGCAAGGCGTAAGGTATTAGGATTAACTACACGTTTGAAACAAATGCGTAAGCTTTTTCAATAACTGAAATAACTGACTTTAAAAAACACAAAAATATTCTCCGAATTTTATGAGGAACCGCATGCATGAACCTCGGTTCAATATTACAAAGATTTGAAACTTCTCCTCTGGAGCTACAAGAAAAAATTCACCACACTTTAATGGAGCTGGTGGAGATTTCCGCTCAGGTGCCTTATCCCGCTTCTGGAGATACCTTAAAACGCTGGCAGATGCTTAGTCAGGTTTCGGCAAGCAATCTGAGCCTAGGCAAATTGTTTGAATCCCATCTGGACGCCTTGGCCATTTTGCATGAATTGAATATTCCGGTAGAACAAAAAGGCCTATGGGCAGTATGGGCGGCAGAAGGTGGACCCAAACCTTTAACATTGCAAGCAGGAAAGCTAAGCGGAATTAAGCCTTGGTGTTCTGCATCGGTCTGGGTGCAACACGGTCTGCTGACTCACCGTGATGAGCAGCAATATTCACAATTACTGATTCTAGATTTGTCGCAAGAAGGCATTCAGCATCATCAGGATACCTGGCAGGCAGTGGGCATGCAGCATACCTTGACTGCCCGGCTGGAACTGGATCATGTTGAGGTGGAAAAAGTCGCAGCTCCAAATGCCTATCTGGATCGGCCCGGATTCTGGCATGGTGCCGCAGGTGTGGCCGCGTGCTGGTATGGTGCAACTGTCCGTTTGGCTGAGTATTTAAGGCAGACGTTCTTGGTCAAACCGCATGCCTATAAAGCCATGTATCTTGGTGAAATCAGTCGGGAGCTTCTAGCAACACAAGCCTTATTTTATCAAGTTGCTGAATTAATTGATCAGCAGCCACAATACTCACATGAATTAAAGATTCGTAGCCTGCGTGCTCAGGTTGAAACAACGGCTTTAAACGTGCTTACCCATGTGGGTAAGGCTCTTGGGGCTGCGCCGTATTGTGAACATCCGCATTTCGCCCGGCTTGCAGCAGATCTTCCGGTATTTATTCGTCAAAGTCATGCCGCATTTGATTTGGAGCGAATTGGTGAGTTAAGCGCACAGGAGGAAGAACTATGGATATTATAAGACATGAGATTGTGGGTGATCGTGTCATCCATGGTGAAGGCACAAGGCTGGAAGAATGGCGTACCTGTGAAATTTTGCAACAGATGCCGGAATTCGATATTCCTCAGGTTATTCCACCGGATGCCAGAATCTGCATTATTGCACCTCATCCTGATGATGAAATTTTGGGCTGTGGAGGTCTGATTCAGCGTCTGGACAAACTGGGATATCAAATCGTACTTTTTGCCGTTACCAACGGGACAGCCAGTCATCCCGGCTCTAGTCTGTATACTCCCGAAGAGTTGAACCAGATTCGTCCTGCTGAAACACGAGCAGCTTTAGAAGCGTTACCTTTAAAACAGAATATTTTGCGGATCGCTTTAGACATTCAGGATGGCAAGGTGGCAGAACAGCGTGATTTGTTGCAGCAGCATCTGCAATCTTATCTGCAGCCGAATGATGTGTTAATTACCACATTTGTTCATGATGGGCATCCAGATCATGAAATTACAGGGCAGGTCACCCAGCAGCTGGCGACTGAGCTTAATTTAGCCTGTATTCAGGTCCTGATTTGGGCGTGGCATTGGGCAACCCCTGGAGATACCAGAATTCCCTGGAGCGTCGCTCATCAACTCAGACTAACTGAAGAAGAACTGCAATATAAGTCTATAGCTGCGCGATGTTTTAAGAGTCAGCTCGAGCTTGACCCTACCATAGAACAAGCCGCTATTTTGCCAGAGCAGGCATTGCAACGTCTTTTACAACCCTGGGAGGTGTATCTGTATGAACAGTAACGCAGCCTATGATCAGGAATATTTCGATGCTCTATATGCCCTGAATCAGGGAGATCCCTGGCAATATGAACAGCGTTGGTATGAACAGCGCAAACGGCAGATTTGTCTGGCACTATTGCCGCAGTTGCGCTTTGAATCTGCAATTGAGATTGGTTGTAGCAATGGCGTCTTTAGTCAGGAACTGGCGCAGCGCACCGATAGCTTAATGTGTCTGGATGCTAACGATACTGCGATCCAGTTAGCCCGGCAACGTTTACACACTTATCCGCATGTACAGGTTTTACAGCGTATCGTGCCCGATAACCTGCCAAAACAGAAATTTCAGCTCATTGTGGTCAGTGAGATTTTATATTATCTGAATCCCACTGCACTGGACCAGGTACTGACATGGTTGCATACTGCATTGGAACCCGGGGGATGTATCTTGAGCTGTCATTGGCGTACGCCAATCTCAGGATATAGTTTTAATGGTGAAGATATCCATCAATATCTCAATGCGCATTTAAACTATACACATCATTTAAGTTTACAGGACTCCGATTTTTTAGTGGATCTCTGGTTAAATACAGCGCAATCCGTGGCAGAGCTGGAGGGTTTAAGATGAAAAAAATCGGTGTGGTGATTCCGGCCTGTAATGAGGAAGCTTATATTGAACGCTGCCTGCTGGCGTTAAAATCAGCCCAACTTTATTTTTTTCAATATTTTAAATCCATAGAGAATCTTCCTGAAATCCAGATTCTTGTGGTCCTGGACAATTGTACCGATAATACCGCAGTTAAAGTTCAGCAAATGGGTATTCAGGCCATCAGCTGCGACTTTCGAAATGTAGGCAAGGCGCGTCATCTGGGTGTTCAGCAGATGATCGGACAGGGCTGTGACTGGATTTGCTGTACTGATGCCGATTCATTTGTACAATGTGACTGGTTTCAGGTCATGTCTCAGCATCAACCGACCGATGCGATTTGTGGCGTGGTGGAGCTGGATCAATGGGATCATTTAAGTCACAAGACCCGTCAGGCTTACCTGAGACATTATCAGGACAGGATGGGGCATCGGCATATTCATGGCGCAAACCTGTGTTTTAAAGCTTCAGCTTATGTGAAAGTTAACGGTTTTCAGCAAATGGAGTGTCATGAAGATGTTGACTTCATCCATCGTTTAGAAGAAGCTGGCGCCCAGATTGTCTGGTCAAATCAGCTCAGAGTTACGACTAGCAGTCGTCTCAGTTCAAAAATTACTGCAGGTTTTGCCCATTTTTTACAAAACCTTGAGCTTAAACAGGCTACAAAAAAAACGATCAGCCTATGCAAATAAAAACATAAAACTATAAATTTTATACAATCAGAGACTTGTAAAAAATCTCAAATTTTGTGTCTAAAAAGTATTCCATTTAAAATTATTCTGTTTATAATTCACACAAATTCAGCCCTGCATACTTATATATTTTAACTATAAGTCTGTGGGGTTTTTATATGGATGCTCGGTAATGGATGCCTGAACCCTCTTTTTTGGTAATACAATGTTCAATCAAACACTGCTTTCTCGAATTCAGTCTCCATCACCATATTTATGGCAGAAAATAGCGACTGCGTTGTGCTTCTTCTGCTTGGGCTTTGGTACTGCGGCTTGGGCTCCGTTAATTCCATATGCACAGCAGCGCCTGTTATTAAATCATGCTGATTTCGGTCTGCTATTGCTCTGTGCCGGGATCGGTTCGATGCTGGCTATGCCACTGGCAGGCCGACTGGCCAATGCCTTGGGTTGCCGTGCAGTCTTAGCAGTGATTCTGAGTGCATTGATGTTCATTCTCCCTGCGCTGGCTTATAGCCCAAATCATATAATGATGGCTGTCAGCCTGTTTTTATTTGGTGCAAGTGCTGGCGCTTTGGGTGTTACTGTCAATATGCAGGCTGCACAGATTGAGAAAAAACTCGGTAAAAGTTTAATGTCTGGTTTTCATGGGGTATGTAGTCTAGGTGGTCTGGCTGGGGTGCTGGGTATGACCATGTTGATGGGATTCGGACTGGCACCTTTAAGCGGTGCGATCATTGTCAGTGGCATTTTGCTGCTTATTGCCTTAATTGCTGTTCCTTTTAGCTTGGGTGCTGAGTCTAAAACAGTGACAGATGAAGCATTGTCACCAGAACAGCCTATGAAAAAAGCAGCACCGACCTTGGCGATTTTAGGCATTGGTCTGATCTGTTTTGTTGCCTTCCTCTCTGAGGGTGCCGCCATGGACTGGAGTGGTATTTATCTGAGCACTGAGTTCAGTTTACCAGCTGCGCAAACCGGTTTAGCTTACAGTTTCTTTGCTGGCTTGATGGTATTGGGACGTTTTAGCGGACACTTGATTGTTAACCAGTTGGGTGAAAAAAATACGATTTTATTAAGTGCACTCCTGGCGACCACTGGTTTATTGACAGTAGTGTTTGCGCCAGTCTGGCAGGTAGTATTGGTAGGTTATGCAATTTTAGGCTTAGGTAGTGCCAATATTGTACCGCTGATGTTTTCCCGTGCAGGACGTCAAAAAACCTTGGCTTCACATGTAGCATTGTCTTATGTATCGGTATTTGCTTATACAGGTTCATTGATTGGACCAGCATTGGTAGGATTTGGCAGTGAAATGATTGGATTAAGTCTGGTATTTAGCGTCATTGCGATTGGCCTGTTGGGTATTACGATTTTGAATCATCTCACTGCAGAGCCAAGAGAAGTTCACCAAGGCGGAGATGCAGTTGCCCCTCTTCAAAATGAAACACCAGCTTAATGCTGGTGTTTTTTTAGGCTCAAAACTTAAGCAGTTACGCTAAACTGGGTTGATGCTCCGGTAGCCACAGGGCGATAGATCCGCAGACTTTGCGAGTTTTTCAGGTCAGTAATGAACTGATCACGCCAGCGAATAATATCGAAGTTTTTCAAGCCCTGATTTAAATACCGATAACGCTCTAAACGTTCTGATTTAGGCATGCGTAGCGCTTTTTTCAGGGCCTTGGCCATACTGTCGTGTTCATATGGATCCACCAGTAAAGCTTCTCTCATTTGTTCGGCAGCGCCTGCATATTTAGACAGAATCAAGATACCGGGATCTAGAGGGTCCTGTGCAGCAATATATTCTTTGGCAACCAGGTTCATACCGTCCCGGATCGAATTTACCCAGCAGATATCTGCCTTGCGATAGAGTTGCATCAAGGCTTCATGCCCCAAGGTGTCATAGCTGCAATCAAAAGGTACCCAGTCCGCTGTACCCTGCTGGGTATTAAGTTCCTGCACGGCAGATTTAAATTGCTCATACAGATTTTGGTAGGTTTTTACATCCAGCCGGCATGGGCAGGCAATTTGTAATTGCTGGAATTGATTTTTAAATTCTGGCTGATCTTCTAGCAGGCTCTGCAAAGATCCGATTTTTTCCAATAAGCCTTTACTATAATCAATCCGGTCAACCGAAATGATGGTTTTATAAGGCGGCGCTGTGTCGAGATTAAAGGGCAGCTTTTCTAGATGAGTATCTGAGGCCTGATTTTGTAGTTGCACAGGATGCACACCAATTGGATAGCATTTCACATGAATCTTTCGAGATTGATAATTTAAAATTTCACTATGACGATGTTGGACTTTCAAGGTCTGTTCAAGGAACTGCAGACAATTTTCCTGATCGCGAGAAGTTTGTAGACCCACTACATCATAATTGGCTAAATGATGGGCCAGATCGCGATAAGCAGGTAAAGTCTGCCAGAGTCTCAGTTCAGGAAAAGGAATATGCAGGAAAAAGCCAATACGGTTACGCATACCGAGCTTACGACAATAATGCGCCACACTTAAGAAATGGTAATCATGGATCCAGATGATGTCATGAGGAGAGGCCACCTGTTTCAGGTGCTTGGCAAAACGTAAATTAACATCCTGATAAATTTTAAAATCTTGGGGCTGATAATCTACCAGTTGATGTTGATCGTGCATTAGTGGCCATAATGCATTATTGGCGAAACCGCAATAAAAACCCTGATATTGGGACTCGGTCAAAGGGCTCGTATGATATTCAACATTCTGATGTTTCAGGATTTGGAATTTCTGTTCTTTCGTTTGTTCAACTCGGGATCCATTCCAGCCAACCCAGATACCGCCTATATCATGCAAAGCATCCTGCAAAGCAACCGCTAATCCACCTGCCTGGGTATTGTCTGCCTTGGGTAGATTTACACGATTAGATAACACTATGAGTTTTGACATGTAATTTCTCCAATAATAATTGTTGTTGTGCTTTCAATATTTCTAAGAATTCCGCAAGAAAAGCCTGCACCTGGGTTACCTTTTCAAGGCGATGGTGTGCCAGGGTTTTGCCTGGGCCGACTTTGATGGAGCAGCCTTTAAGAGTATTGATGACCTTAAAACCGGCTTCGTCAGTCAGATCATCTCCGATAAAAATGGGGTAATAATCATTTAAATGATAATGTTGAATAATGTTTTGGATGGCTGCACCTTTATTTGCACCTTTGGGTACCAGTTCAAATACAAACTTTCCAGCCTTAAGTTCAAAATCTTGAAAGTGAGCGAGACAATCTAGGGCAAATGTGTGTACTTGTTGTTCTAAATAAGGATGTTCACGAAAATGTAGGGCGATAGAATAATCTTTAATTTCTATCCGAAGCTTAGGAAAATCAAGGCACCGCTCATTAATGTGGTTTTTTAATAATTCAAACTGTCTAGAATTTAAATTAACTAAATTTGTTAAATTTGACTGATAGCATAATTCTAGACCATGAGAGCCGGCAATATTCCAAGTGAATGGATAAATGAGTTTTTGTGCTTGTGCAATTGAGCGGCCTGTCACTAATACCAAGCTAATATATTTTTGTAATTCTTTTAAGATATTTAAAGTTTCGTTCCTGATTATACTTTTTTCCGGGTCAGGGTGAAATTCAGAAATGGTCCCGTCAATATCAAGAAATAAAACTACTTTATGTGAATAAATAAAAGATTTGAGCTGGGTTAAAATCATATGAGGTAATATATAAAAAGGGCTTACAAGTGAATCTTCTTGGTCTTGATCTGCCTTTGGAGTTGACATAAATATTACCTAAGCCTCTGAAATTAAATTTAATTAAAATTTAAAACCATTTGAATTGTCATTGGTTTAATTAAATTTATAGCATATTTCATTTAAAATTCTGGCTTTAAGTGCAGAAACGAAACACTTTTAACAAATATTGTTACTTTGTAAGATTTAGAAATATTTAGATGAGGTGCTATTATTTTTAATTAAATTTAAAAATGGATTAAGAGGAATTTTTAATGCTTTTATTTAAATAGGATGGTTTTTTTATTGTATTTTAATAATTTTTCCTACTATATTAATAATGAGTATTGTTTGGATAATAAATATATTTATTCAAGAATATATTTTATTTTTAAATATTTTTATTTTTTAAGTATTAATATTTTTAAATTTTTTATTTAAAATAGTTTATTGATTAAGTTTATGAAAAATAAAGATTTTATATATTAATGAATAATCTAGAAAAAGATTATTTACTGAAATAAATCATAGAAGAAGATTTTCATTATAAAATTTTTACAGATTAATTTTTTAAATTTATGTAGCTGAAGCAGCCTGGTAAATTGAGAGTCAAGGTTGATTTTTTCATTCTGGTCTATGTATTTTACCATAAGGTATAAATATTTTGAGAAAAGGCAAGTTTGTAAACTGTTATTTGTCGACCATAAATAACTTGAAAGTTCTCATTCTTTAGATGAGGAAAAGCAGTTGGATAAAGTTGTGCTAAAGAGACAGGAGTGATGCAATGGACTTTTTAGGAAAATAAAGTTAACAAAAAAGATCAAAAAATGACTATTTCTAATTTTTTACTATTATAGGACTTACGCATTGACGGATTTAAAAAAGTCTCAAACTACTTTATAACGTATCTGTGATCAGACGAACTAAACAT
>NZ_JAYWYX010000035.1:0-22223 GCF_048147925.1 Acinetobacter sp. 226
CTAAAATTTTACGTCTAAAATGTTCTGAATAACTCATTGCACCATTGTATTGGTTTTATAATGATTTGACTATATTTGGTGGACAATGGGGTATTGACCATAAAAAGCCTGTGGTTAAGCTGGAAGATTCCGTTAAGTGCAATCCAATCCATTCAGCCCACCGAGCACTCTATTATTGCACCAGCCTTGTCCTTAAAGCGTCTACGGATTGACTATACGGATGCGGGCGTGCAGAAATTTATATTGGTTTCACCCAAAAATCAGACTACTTTTATGCAGGCCCTCCAACCAAATAAAAACGGAGAGAGAGTCTACCTTAGTTAAGCTTTTGCCTGCTCAGGTACAACCACAAGCTGTGCCTTAATACAGTCCAGGTGCAGGCTCAATTGCTCGGGCTGGTTTAAAAAAGACAGCGCCAGAATTGGCTCCAGTTCGGTACGCATCTTGCGGCCCAAATGCCGGGCGCCGTAACGGATATCATGACCCTGATAGAAATAGGCTTTGGCTGAAGCGCTTAAATGCACGCTGCGTTGCTGATGTTGCAAGCGCTTGTTCAGTTTATCCAGTTCAATTTCGACCAGACGTGGCAGGGCATCATGCTGTACCGCCTGATAATGTAGACTGCGGTCAATCCGGTTCAGAAACTCGGGATCAAATTTACGCTGCATGACTTTTTCAATGATGCGCTGGGTGGGCACCCGTTTTAAACACAAGGCCTGCATTTTCTGTGGCAGGTAACTGAGTTTATCCAGATATTGCTGCGCTGCCTGTGCACCGACATTGCTGGTCATAAAGACCATGCAGTTGCGAAAATCGATAGTTTTAGTGCCCGCTGTCAAGGTCAGCCGGCCAGTATCCAGCACGTTCATCAAGCCGCGAATCACTTCGTTACTGGCTTTTTCCAGTTCATCAAACAGCATGATGCCGGGCCGGGTATGACTGCCGGCAATCGCAGTTTCATCAAACAGGCTGTGACCTTCCTTGGAGCCGACATAACCCGGCGGTGCACCGGTCAAAGCCGCTGCATAATGTTCCTGTGCCAGAGTATTCATATCAATCCGGCAAAAGGCATCCGGGCGGCCATAGATCGCTTCGGCAATCAGACGTACGGTTTCAGTTTTACCGACGCCAGTAGGGCCCAGCATCAAGGTCACCGACAAAGGGCGATCCGGACTGGAAAAATCTGCCTTGACCACATGCAGCATTTTTTCAATTTCATTCAGGGCTGCATCCTGCCCAATAATCCGTTCACGTAGCAGCTGCATTACATTATTTGGCTCGAAATGAAAACGCGGTTTGCCAATCAGACGATCACGTTCAGACAGGTGATGGGTGGAAGTGGAGGGTTGAACAATATGAATGTCCGATTGCTGCATGGTCATGCGAATCATCTCAAAACTAGACTTTTTGAGCATAACAAAGTTAAAGGTTGAAATTTATAGCTTTTAACAATCAGTTTATGTCGTGAGGATTATAGATTGGGGGGATAACCCGACAGGAACTTTAAGATTAGGTGGCAGCTTCAGGGGAATTTTGTGTTTTTGCTTGAAAATGACGCAACAATCATCACATATATCTGCAGATTGTAGGTGAAAAATAGGCTTTAGGTGAACGAAAACGCACGCCCCCATATTGAAAAAATCCTGGCGAATATGACCAGCCTGCCCGGGGTCTACCGGATGTATGGCAAAGACGGCGAATTATTGTATGTGGGTAAAGCCAAAAACCTGAAAAACCGGGTCTCCAGCTATTTTGTCAAAACGCTGGATCATCCCAAAACCCAGGCCTTGGTGGCACGGATTTATGATATCCAGACCCTGGTGGTACGTTCTGAAACTGAAGCCTTGTTGCTGGAACAGAACCTGATCAAGCTGCATCATCCACCGTATAACATCATGCTGCGTGATGACAAATCTTATGTCTATATTTTTGTTTCGGCAGATAAACCCTATCCGCGTTTAGCCAGTGGACGTGGCAAGGGCAAGCACCAGGTGGGCAAGTTTTTTGGACCTTATCCGAGTGCTTATACGGCACGGGATACTCTGGTGGTGCTGCAAAAACTGTTCAATGTGCGTTCCTGTGAAAACAGTTTTTTTGCCAACCGGACCCGGCCATGTCTGCAATACCAGATCAAACGCTGCTCTGCGCCCTGTGTCGGATTTATTTCTCCGGAAGACTATAAGGCAGATGTCGATAACTCGATCCGCTTTTTGCAGGGTGATACCAAGGAGCTGAATCAGGAACTGATCGCAAAAATGGAAGCGGCCGCTGAAGCGCTGGAATTTGAAAAAGCGGTGTTCTATCGGGACCGGATGGCGCTGTTAAGAGAGGTACAGTCACAGCAGGCGATTTATAAGCTCAAAGGCGAAGCCGATATCCTGTCGATTGCTTATCAGGCCGGCGTGACCTGTGTGCAGATCATGCATGTGCGCAACGGTAAAATGCTGGGTGGGAAAAGTTATTTCCCGGATATGCTTAGTGATGACCTGGGGCAAATGCTGGCCGATTTTATTGCCAATTTTTATTTTCAGGTGGCAGATGAAATCCCGGCTGAACTGATTGTCAATCTGGAAGTGGCTGATCGTAAGGAACTGGAAGCAGCACTGTCGCAGCATTTTGGCAAGAAAATCCAGATCAAGTCTAAAGTCCGCGAAACCCGGGCCGAATGGCTGGAACTGGCGCAGATGAATGTACAGCACGCGATTCAGGGCAAGCTAGCCAATCATATAGAATTAAATGAGCGTTTTCATCAGCTGGAGCAGGTGGTCGGCCGTCCTGTAGACCGGATCGAGTGCTTCGATATTTCACATACCATGGGCGAAGATACCGTGGCGTCCTGTGTGGTCTTTGATAGTGGTGGCGCGCGCAAGCGCGATTATCGCCAGTTTTCCATTCAGGATATTCAGGCGGGCGATGATTATGCTGCCATGCGTCAGGCGCTGACCCGTCGTTATAAAAAAGCCCTGTTGCCAGACTTGCTGCTGATTGATGGTGGCAAGGGGCAATTGCACATGGCGATGGAAGTTATGCAGGAACTGGGACTGGATGCTTTTATGGTTGGTGTGTCCAAAGGTGAGGGACGTAAGCCCGGTCTGGAAACCCTGCACTTTACCGATGGCAGTAAAATTCAATTACCGGAGGATCATAAGGCGCTGCATCTGATTCAGCAGGTGCGTGATGAAGCACACCGTTTTGCGATTACCAAGCACCGTGCCAAACGTGACAAGAAACGGGGTTCATCAGTGCTGGAAGTCATTCCGGGGCTGGGACCAAAACGCCGTCGTGACCTGCTGACCCATTTTGGCGGAATTCAAGGGGTGCTGAAAGCCTCAGAAAAAGATCTGCAAATGGTGCCGGGACTGGGTTCAGTCATGGCCAGAATGATTTATAAAGTACTGCATGAATGACGCGTGACTTAAATGCAAGGGCCAAAGTGCGCATTGACGCTTGGGTCACGTGACATTCACAACCTGATGAATTTTGCCCAATATACTAAGCATCAAGACTTACTGAGGGACCAACATGTCTTTGCATGCACTTTATGCACAAATTGCCGAACAGGAATGGGTGGAATTTCCACAGGGATGGTTACAGGGCCGTACCCTGTATGGTGGTCTGGCTGCCGCGATGATGATGCAAAAAGCGGTTACACAGATCAATGATCCTGCCAAGCATCTGCTGAGTTGTAGCGTGACCTTTGTCGGCCCGATTCAGCAAGCCAAAGTACGGTTGACGGCTGAAATCCTGCGGCAGGGTAAATCTGTGACGACTATTGAAGTACGTTTATGGCAGGATGATGCCGTGCAAAGTATTCTGGTTGCCAGTTTTGGAATTTCCCGGGATTCCGCCATTCAGGTGCAGCAACAAGCCCAAGCTCCTGACTTTGCTGCGCCAGAGCAGTTGTTTCAGATTCCTGCGGGTTATGGCATGCCAGACTGTTATAACCATTTTGAAATTGCCTGGGCGGATGTCAATCTGCCCTGTAGTGGCAGCCCTCGTCCAGACTTTAGCGGCTGGTGCCGTTTTCATCCCGAAAAGCATCGTAACCGTGAATTTCTGGTCGCAGACCTGATGGCTATTTTTGATATCTGGCCACCCGGGGTGTTACCGATGTTTAAAAAAATGGCACCTGCAAGTAGCTTGACCTGGACCGTGACGTATGTGCATCCGGTGCAACACCAATTGCATGATTGGTTTAAATATAAAGTATTTACTGATCATGCTGCAGATGGTTATGCGACAGAACATGCTTGTCTGTGGGATACCGAAAATCGCCTGATTGCGATGGCAAGACAAACAGTGACGGTGTTTGCCTAGTGACACTTTCGGTCAATTCGTATAAAGTGAAGCCTATTAATGATGGATCAAACCTCTAAAAAAGTGTGCATTTTCATCGTACATGAGGGGAACAATTGGCGGTGTCTATGACTACAGGTCGTATCCTGAATATTCCAAATATCTTGACCTTGGCGCGTATCGCTCTTATTCCGGTATTTTTATTGGTGGCTTACTGGCCACCTGCAATGGGCTTTGATGCTCATAACCCCGATATGACGCGGCATATCATTTTAACCACGATCTTTGTGGTGGCTGCGGTAACGGACTGGTTTGATGGCTATCTGGCACGTACATTAAATCAGACTTCCGCTTTTGGGCGGTTTCTCGATCCGGTTGCAGATAAATTAATGGTGGCGGCTGCACTGATTGTACTGGTGCAATGGCAGCCTTCCATGTCGATGGCTTTTGCTGCGATTGTAATTATTTCCCGTGAAATTACTGTTTCAGCCTTGCGTGAATGGATGGCAGAATTGGGTGCACGGACCAATGTTGCGGTTTCAACTGTTGGAAAATACAAAACAGCGTTCCAGATGATCGCCATTACCGTATTCCTGCTGAACTGGCCACCGCTGGAAATACTGGCATATGCCTTGCTATATACAGCAGTTGTCCTCACTTTATGGTCAATGTTTATTTATCTGAAAGCGGCTTGGCCATATCTGAAACAGCCTTAATTGAAATAATCCAAATAAAAAAGCTCCTGGAAAAGGGGCTTTTTTTATGGGTATGAATCAGTAAAAAATGGACAAATCACAGGTAAAAAAATACCCAGCCTTTGGGGGAAGGACTGGGATTAAATCGGGGTATTTATTACTTATTATTATAGTTATTCAAAGATGTCTCATCTTCTTAGGACTCATTATAGAGAGCCAGTTTTTCAAAATCATATGACTTCTTGTAGCAGATTGTTGTGTTTTGTGATTGCTCTGTATATTGAATTTACAATTTCTAATTTTGATACAAATCTGAATGTTTTTCAGCAGGATAGTAGCTGACTATCTTAAGCAGATAGAGTAGGTAAAAATGCTTTTGGCTAATTCAGTTCTTGGCCCATCATTACAAAGCAGATAAGAGGGATAAGCAAAATTCAGTACTAAAGGAATAACTTCTTTAGTGTGCTTTTATTAACCTATTCTTAATATTCCAGTTCATGCCAGTGCAAAGCTTCTAGAATAAGGAAAAGTCTGAAAAGATAATCTTTCCAGCGTAAAGCCTACATACATTTTGAAGGTTGATATTGTGGGGAGCGGAGTAGTCTGGAGATCAAGAGAAAAAAGCCTGTAACAGGATTTTTTAACTGTTAATACTGGGCACTTCGCCTGGTTTATAGAAAAAAAGGCCATGTTAAGAATAAAAAAGAGTCTCAAAAGAGACTCTTTTTTGATTAACGCCTACGCGCGCTTTCAGCGCTTGTCTTGCGTAATTTTTAAAGCAACATATAAAAAAGAATCCCCCAAAGATGAGGGATTCTTTTAAATTAAAGCCTACGCACAGCATAGCTACTTGTCTTGCGGCGTGGCGGAGCAGTGCTCCGCTAAATCACGCCTCAGGCTTCAGACCTTCGGCTTTTTCCAATGATTCATCATTGTTAAAGAACTTTTCACGCTGTTCTTCAAGAAACTTTTTCGCATCAGGTTCAAACACATTTAAACGCTTTTCATTAATCAGCGTGGTCTGGTGTTTTAGCCATTCTTGCCAAGCCTGTTTCGACACGTTATCAAACAGTTCCTGACCCTTTGGCCCCGGAAAGGGTGCAAAGTCTAAGCCTTCCATTTCTTGTTGATACTTACGGCAAAATACTTGTCGAGACATATCGGTCTTCCTTAAGCGTAAAGGTTTTCTAGGCGAGTGTAAGCACGTGCAATCGCAGCTTCCACCTGAGCAGGTGCAGTACCACCAATGTGATTACGGGCATTCACCGAAGCTTCAAGGGTTAGGGCTTTTTCAAATACGTCTGCCTGAATCAGGTCAGAGAACTGTTGCAGTTGTTCAAGGCTAAGTTCAGAGAGATCTTTACCTTCCTGAACGCCGAGTGCAACCGCTTTACCTACAATCTCGTGTGCATCACGGAAAGCCACGCCGTTTTTCACGAGATAATCAGCCAGATCAGTCGCAGTTGAGAAACCACGTAATGCTGCTTCGCGCATTTCGGTAATGTTTGGAACCAGCGCAGGAATCATGTCGGCAAATGCCATGAGTGAACCGCGAACGGTATCAATGGCATCAAACAATGGTTCTTTATCTTCCTGGTTGTCTTTGTTATAGGCTAGCGGCTGGCCTTTCATTAAAGTTAGCAGGCTCATCAAATCGCCATAGACACGACCGGTTTTACCACGTACCAGTTCAGGTACATCCGGGTTTTTCTTCTGCGGCATGATGGAAGAGCCAGTACAGAAGCGATCTGGAATGTTGACGAATTTGAACTGCGCCGAAGTCCATAGAATCAGTTCTTCAGACATACGTGACAAGTGCATCATGATTAAAGATGCAGCAGCATTAAATTCAATTGCAAAGTCACGATCCGATACTGCATCTAAAGAATTTTCAGCAACCGCTTCAAAACCTAGCAGTTCAGCAGTATAAGCACGGTCGATTGGATAAGTCGTTCCCGCAAGTGCAGCAGAACCAAGCGGCATACGGTTGACACGCTTACGGCAATCAATCAGACGCTCTGAATCACGTACCAGCATTTCAAACCAGGCCATGAGATGATGGCCAAAAGTTACTGGCTGTGCAGTTTGCAAATGAGTAAACCCTGGCATGATGGTGTCGGTGTTTTTAGCTGCCAGGCTTAAAATACCTTTTTGTAATTTTTTCAGTAATTCTAAGATCGCATCAATTTCATCACGCACATAAAGACGGATATCCGTGGCTACCTGGTCATTACGGCTACGACCAGTATGCAATTTTTTACCAGTAATACCGATACGCTGAGTCAGGCGTGACTCAATGTTCATGTGTACATCTTCTAAATCAATGCGCCATTCGAATTTGCCTGCTTCAATATCGGCTTGAATTGCAGTCAGACCTTCAATAATGTCATCGCGTTCTTGATCGGTCAGTACGCCCACTTTTGCCAGCATGGTTGCATGCGCAATCGAGCCTGCAATATCTTGTTTATAAAAACGTTGGTCAAATTGAACAGATGCTGTAAATTCAGCAACAAAAGCATCAGTCGCTTCAGAGAAACGACCGCCCCACATACCCGAAGTCTGGGCGTGTGATGGATTAGAGGAATTAGAAGATGTGGTCATGTCGGCTCAATCAGATTAAAAGCAGTAGAACGAAAAAGAGTATAACAAATTCAAAGCCCATTGCCGAAGTCACATCTGCTCAATCTTTCGCATCGATGAACGAACAAACGCAAAATTCCTATTTTTTTAGCCAGATCGGCAATTTGCACTATTTGCTGGAACTCTTTGTTGGCGGCAATATTCTGGCCATGATTTTAGCACTCGCAGAAGCACAGTCTTGGCAGGCTTTGAATGGAATGCACCTGCTGCAATATATCCTGTATATCAACTGGGTGCTGTTATGTTTTGCAGCATTGGTAGAATTGTTCCATCAAGCCTTTCAGCGTATGGGCATTAAGCTGGCGTTAATTTCCGGATTTTTACTGTTACAGGCAATTGTGCTGCTGACCACAGTGAATCTGAATATTTTGATACATTTTGGGCAGAATTTTAATTTTCAGGATTTAAACCTGGCAATTGTTCTGGATCAGGCCGGACTCCATTTAAGTCTGGGAATTTTGCTGGGAACTTTCTGTTTTCGCTATCTTTATTTGCGTGAGCAATGGGAGCAGCAACAACATAGTGAGCTGAATGCCCGGATTCAGGCCATGCAGGCGCGGATTCAGCCGCATTTTCTGTTTAACAGCATGAACAGTGTGCTCAGCCTGATCAGTATTGATCCGGATAAAGCCGAGCACATGCTGTTGAATTTGTCACGGCTGTTTCGCGCCAGTTTTCAGGAGTTAAAACTGGTCAGCCTGCAGGAGGAAATTGATCTGTGCCAGCGTTATCTGGAGATTGAGCAGATCCGTCTAGGTGAACGCTTACAGGTAGAATGGAAGTTAGAAAACAAAGACTTATACTCACAAGTTCAAATTCCATTATTAACTTTACAACCTTTGCTAGAAAATAGTATTTTCCATGGAGTTGAAAAAATTCTCACAAAGAGTACCATAAGCATATTGGTTGAAATATTGCAAAATCAAATTAATATCATCATAACCAACCCTTATGCACAGGATAATAAAACTTTAAAAAAGGGACATGGTATTGCAATAGAAAATGTCAGACAGCGTCTGCAAGCTTATTACGGATCCAGTGTGACTTTTCAGACCTTTGCCGGCGAAGGGATGTTTACGACGGTAGTGCGATATCAATATAAATAAAAATAAATCAAAGAAATCGCAGTTGGCTTTATCATTGATTTGATAATGTTAACTGGGGAAGGAGGAGAAATGGACATCCTGATTTGTGATGATGAGCTTCTGGCCGTCGAGCGTTTATCACGGTTGGTCTCTCAGCTGGGGCATGATGTGGTGGCGACAGCAAGCCATGGTCGTGAGGCGATTGATCTGGCTCACCAGTACGAACCCGATGTCATTTTATTAGATATTCAAATGCCTGAAATGAATGGACTGGCTTGTGCGCAACATTTGCGTCAACTGGATCCAATGCCGGCCATTGTCTTTTGTACGGCTTATGATCAACATGCGCTGGATGCATTTAAATCAAATGCCGAAGGCTATTTGCTTAAACCGGTGATGCAACAGGAATTGGCACAGGTTTTAGAGCACTTAACTAAACTTACCCAAGCTCAAATGAGCCAACTAAAACAAAAAGAAAATATGGAAGAAATCAATATCAGCCGCCAGCAGATTGCGGCAAAGACCTATCGTGGTGTGGAATTGGTGCCAGTTGAAAATATCTATTATTTTCTGGCAGATCAGAAATATGTCACTGTACGTCATAAAAATGGCAGTGTACTGATTGATGAAACCTTAAAGGAGCTAGAGCAGGAGTTTGGGGACCAGTTTATCCGGATTCATCGTAATGCCTTGATCTCGGTGCATTATCTGGATGGTCTGGAAGTGGTGAGTTCAGGTCAGTATCAGGTACGTTGTCGTGAACTGGACGACCGTTTAGCAGTGAGCCGGCGACATTTACCGTTCTTAAGAGACCGGATTCAAAAGCTTTAGCAGGGGGCAAGTGAGAGCATTCAGTTGAAACTTGTATAAATTCACTTGCATTTTCAAGTGAGCAGGTTAAGTTTAGACTATTGTTCTCATTAACTGCTATTGAAATTTATGAAGACCCTAAAAATTGCAACTCGACAAAGTCCACTTGCGCTTTGGCAAGCGGAACATATCCGTGCGCGCCTACAAGATTTGCACGCTGGTTTGCAGGTCGAGTTAGTCACTTTTGTTACACAGGGCGATAAAATTCTCGATACGCCACTGGCCAAAATTGGTGGAAAAGGACTATTTGTAAAAGAATTAGAAGCCGCCTTACTGGATGGTCGTGCAGATCTCGCCGTACATTCCATGAAAGATGTTCCGATGGCTTTGCCGCAAGGCTTAAGTCTGGCAGTGATCTGTGAACGTGAAGATCCACTGGATGCTTTTGTGTCGAATACTTATGCCAGCTTTGATGAACTACCACATGGTGCCAAAGTGGGAACCTCAAGTTTGCGCCGTAAAACCCAGATTTTAAAACAGCGCCCAGATCTGGACATTATCGATTTACGCGGTAATGTCGGCACGCGTTTATCCAAACTGGATGCAGGTCATTATGATGCGATTATTCTGGCCAGTGCCGGTTTAAAACGCTTAGGTCTGGCAGAACGTATTCGTCATACCCTGACACCTGAAATCAGTTTGCCGGCCGTGGGTCAAGGTGCGCTGGGCCTGGAATGTCGTACTCATGATCAGGCAGTGCTGGACTTGATTCAGCCACTCCTGCATGCAGATACAGATGCTTGCGTACGTGCCGAACGTGCCTTTAATGCCTATCTGGAAGGCGGATGTCAGGTGCCGATTGCAGGTTATGCCACGCTCAAAGAGGGTGTGATTTCAATCGAAGGTCGTGTAGGCAGTATCGATGGAGCAGTTTTGCTTCGAGCACAGCAGACTGGGAAAATTGCGGATGCTGAACAATTGGGGATACAGCTGGCAAAAGACTTGCTTGACCAAGGGGCTGGCGAGTTGCTCAAAACAATTTATTCAAACTGATGTTATTGATTAATACCCGCCCCAGTGACCGTGCTATAAGCTTGACCCAGCAGTTACAGGCAGCGCAGGTTGCTGTTTTAGAATTGCCTCTGCTCGAGCTGCATGCCATACCTTATTCCGATGAGCTGTTGCACTTGTATCAGCAGCTGGAACAGGTACAGATTATTGTAGTAGTCAGTCCGACGGCAGTCAAAATTGGCATGCAATATTTGCAACAGGCGGGCGTTGAGTTATCGGCTCTGGGGCAGGTACATTGGGTTGCGGTAGGTAAGGCCACTGAAGACGCACTAGCGAGATACGGTATTCACAGTGATGTACCAGAAGTTGAAACCTCGGAAGGTATGTTGCAATTGCCGGTGCTGAAACAGCTGGCTGTTGGCTCGAGTGTGGCTTTCTGGCGCGGAGAGGGTGGCCGTCAATTTATGATGGATCATTTACGTGCCAGCAATATTAAAGTTTTAAACTTTATTTTGTACCGGCGGCAATGTCCTGAAACGGCGGCAAAAACTCTGGCAGAGAACCTGGGATTGCTTGAGGCACAGCAGCATTTTGCGGTGCTGATCACCAGTGAAGCGAGCTGGTTAAACTGGCTGACACTCCTGCAAAAGGATGCGGAGTTTATACAGCGAGCCTGTTATTTGGTTTTGGGGCCACGTTTGGCCGCTATTCTTGGGGAATATCAACAGCAGCATCAGGCAAGTTTTCAATTCGTACAAATCGATGATTTAGACGCAAACACAATCTTGCAGAAAATGGGGCTGATATTAGGGAACGCATGAAGAAACTATTCATTGTATTGTTCATCTTAAGTTTGTCGTGGCTCGTCAAGCTTAGCTATGACCTGCATGTTCTGAATACAGCACAGACTGAATTGCAGCAGAGTATTGGTCAGTTACAGCAGCAAAATGCCATGCTTAATGATCAGTTCGTGGCTTTAAAGCGCCAGATTTCTGCTCAGCAGGAAAAGACTGGAGTCACTGCAGCAAAAGCACCCGTAGGGGAGCCGATAGCGGCTGAAATGCAGAATGATATTGCCTTGGTACAGCAACATCTGGACCTGATCGAATTTGCATTGCAACAGCAACAATACGCCACCGCCATTGAAAAATTAAATCAGTTGTCCAATGAGTTGGATGATTATGTTCTGGCGCCCGCTTTGGTGAGCAGTTTGCAGCAAGTGATTGCAAAAGATCAGGACATGCTGAAAAAATTCGTGAATAACCGATTGGTGCAGCAAGGCAAATTAAAAGAAGTTTTGGTGAAGATGGATGCTGAAATTGAAAAGGAAATTCAGAAGCCATATCGTCAACCGCCAGTGTCTCAACGTTCTTTCTGGCAGCGCTGGATTCAGATCGAATCTGCAGATCAGCCAAGTACAGTCTTGATGCAACGGCATCTGGTACTTAAAGAAGCCCAGCTACGTTTGCTTATTGCACAGAGTGCCTTGCAGCAAGATCAATCTGTCGCTTTTCAGCAGGCTCTGAATGCGGTGATTGAGGTCTTGGAGCAATTACCAGATGCGCAGAGCCAGCAATGGATTCAGCAGCTGAAACAGATCAAGGCGACACCGATCACTCCGATTCCATTATTGAACACACGTACCCTAGTGGGCTAATTGCTTATGAAACAGATTCTGCAGGCCTATTTATTTATATGCTTACTTGGCATTGCTGGGCTAAGTATCCTCAGTTATGGACATGGGGCGGGTTATGTCTATCTATATTGGCGTGAATGGCAGCTGCAGACCACAGTCTGGTTTTTGGCCGCATCCCTGGTGAGCGTAAGTTTTCTGATACAGTGCATCTGGTATGCCATCAAGCAATATCGCAATCGTGAACAGCGTAAGACGGAAACAGTATTTAGTTTTTCCCGCTTACATCCTTATGAACAACTGGCAGTTATCTGGTTATTAAATGCTGCACAGGATCAGCGGGATTTTATTCAGCAGTCTTTTAGTAAATCGGGCTTACTCAAGCATATTATAGATGCACGTTTATCTTGGGGGCAGCAGCAGTATAATGAGGCATTAACTGCATTGAATCAGTCAAGCCCAATGGCATTTGAATTGGCAGAATTGCAGCGGATTGAAATTTATTTATCACAACAACAAGGTGGACAAGCACTCACCCATTTAGAGTTTTTAAATCAGCATGAATTATCACCTTGGTTAATTCAGGTTAAATCAGCCTATGAACAGCGTCTTGTTGCGTTATGGGGGGTATTTGCCATACAGTTTCCCTGGTTATATTTACGCTCGACCCAATACGGACATTTAGACCAGAAAGTAAAAAAAATATGGCTTGAACAATTATTGCTAGCCTATGATCAAGCCACACAGGAAGATTTATTTTATTTACAGCAACGTTATTTAGATTTAAAACCGCAAATATTTGATCGTGACTATTCAATAAAATTATTATGGTTGAAATTATTATTTAGAATGCCGGAAATGAGTGCTGAGCATGAGGTGCTTGCAATTCATTTGATGGAGCAGCAGTTTAATCAGGATATTTTTTATTTGTGGTTCCAGCAACAGTTATTACGGCAAAATCCGGATTATAATGCGATTGCACAGCAGATTTCGTACTGGGAGGCGAAATATCCGGCATTACCGATTTTAAGCTTTGCAAAGTGGCATGTACTGCAAGCGACAGGCCATACAGATCAAGCCCAGCAACTACTCGACTTATATCCCGATGATATTCGTATGAGTTATTTAAGAATTAAAGCTGCCTTGCAGGATCGGGAGGACTTACTGCAGCAGCTGAATGCAGTATTTGAATCCAATGTAAACTTTATAGAAATTAAGACTTGAGAATAATAATGTCGGAATTAGACCAATACCCAGTTGTTTATGAGCAAACTATAGCATGGGGTGATATGGATGCCTTGGGACATGTCAATAATGCCATGTATTACCGCTATGTCGAAAGTGCCCGCCTGGCATATTTGAATTTATTGGAATTAAACAATGAATCAGTAATTACAGTAGTCGCTTCAAATCAGTGCCGTTATTTAAGCCCCGTGGTTTTTCCTGATCATTTGAAAATTGCAGCGCGTATTGAAGAAATCCGAAATAGTGCAGTCAGAATGCAATATCTATTATGGAGTGAAAAACAGCAGGGTATTGTTGCTACTTCTGAAGCAGTGATTGTTTGCGTAGATAAAATAACCATGCAGAAAACTCCAATTCCAGATTATATTCGTGAAAAGATCAAAGCAATTGAATTAACTGTTCAACATAAAATCTAAAAATGAATGAATTATTTTGATTTGTAATTTTTTTTAAACTTTATTGTTGTTGCCTCAAGATTTTATATTGAATGTTTTATTTAATATAAATATGATGGGGTTATTATTTAATAAAACGAATAATATTATTTTTCGGAGAGCCTTATGCCAGATATTACTCATTTATCAGTAGAAGAGTTAAAACGTTTACAAGCAGAAGCAGAATCACTTATTGCTTTAAAAAAAGATCAGGAAATTGAAGATGCTTATCAGCAAATCTTGGCAGTTGCCGAGAAAGTTGGTATGACTGTTGAGCAGTTGCTGGAATTTGGTGCATCTAAACGTAAGAAATCGTCACGCAAGTCGGTTGAACCACGTTATCGTAGCAAAACCAATCCGGATGACACCTGGACTGGCCGTGGTAAACAACCACGCTGGTTGGTGGCAGAACTGGAAAAAGGTGCAAAGCTGGACGATTTCCTGATCTAAGCTCCTATCTGATTTCGTCATTAGTCTGTCATACAGACAGACTATGATAATTAAACCAAGCATCCCTGCTTGGTTTTTTTATATCTATGAATTGGCGTTAGGAGAAAAGTGTGCATAATGTGTAGGTATAAGGAAAAAATTATAAATGAGGATTTGGACTTGAGTGATTGGTCGTGGTGGGGATGAGCAATAAACCGAAAACTTTAAGATGGTTGATCCTTGCTCTTGTTGCATTTTTTGTTTTTGTGGTATTACAAGTGCCAGCAGCCTGGTTAATTTCAAAATTTTATAAAAATAACCAGACTTTGCATAATGTAAACGGAAATATCTGGCAAGGAAGTGCGGACTGGAAAAAAGGTAATCTTCGGGGCAGTCTGAACTGGAAAGTGCGGCCTCTGGATTTACTGTTGCTGCGAGTTGGGGCACATGTGGATATACATAGTGGCAATACTCAGCTTTCCGGGATCATGGCCTATGGTCTGAATAAATCTTTTATTGTGAAAAATCTTGAAGGGCAGGTTGCTGCTGAAACCTTAAAAAAAATTGCGGACTGGCAATGGCCAAGCACTGCAATCCAATTTAAAGATCTGGATTTTAAATATAAGCCACAGCAGGGTTTTAGTCAGGTGGCCGGACAAATGCAATGGGCGGGTGGCGAGCTGATTTATACCTTTGCCCAGCGCCAGGAGCGCATAAACATCCCCGCGTTGACCGGCACATTGACCGAGGAAAATGGACAGTTGCTACTCGATGTCCGCGATAGCCGTGAGCAACGTATGCTGAATATCAAGCTTGATCCCGGCATGATGCTGGATATCCAGCTCACCCAGCGCTTTTTATTGAATGCCCCATCCTATCAGGGTAAAGCAGGACTGGATACTTTTGTGATTAGTACCCGTCAGCCTCTTATGGGAGGCATTAACTGATGGCAGTTTCACTTGAAGCTTTAAAAAATATTGACCTTAAACAGGTAAATCGTGCTGCACCTGTGGTTTTACTGCTGCTGATCCTGTATTTGTGCTGGAAACTGGCTGCACTGTTCTGGCTGCTGGTGGCTCCTCCACAGGCGATGCAGCTGGAGCGGGTCGAGCTGGGCTCACAACAGCCGCAAATACCGAATATCGGTACATTTTCTCTGTTTCAGGAAAGTGTGCAAAGTGTAGTCGTGGTGGAAGTCGCGAATATCATTTTACAAGGTGTGGTGGTCGCTAATCCACGTTATAACTCGTCTGCGGTCATCAAGATCAATGATCAGGCGGAGCTGTACCGGGTAGGAGATCAGCTGGGCAACAGTGGCTTGGAACTGGCTGAGGTGTACTGGGATCGGGTAGTACTGCGCCGTTCTGGCGGAGCGACGCAGGAGGTTTTCTTTAAAGGGCTGGAAAATGGCCTGAATCAGCCCGTCATACCTGAAGCTCAAGCAGCTCCTGCTATGAGTCCTCCGGGTGGCGGCGGTGCAGGACAGGAAAATACTGTTTCCCCTCAGAATGAAATTGGTCGGGCAATCCAGCAGATGCAGGAAAACCGCGAACAGTATTTACAGAATATGGGGGTAAATGCATCATCGGAAGGCGGGTATGAGGTGACGGCCCGCACACCGGCCGCACTGCGTAATCGGCTGGGCTTGAGACCTGGAGACCGGATATTGTCTCTGAATGGCCAAACTTTAAGCCAGGGACAGACAGAAGCACAATTGCTGGAACAGGCCCGACGCGAAGGTCAGGCTAAACTCGAAATAAAACGTGGTGATCAGGTGATGACCATACAACAAGATTTTAAGTGATGTGTCATCACATATAGGGTTAGGAAACACATAAGTTTATGGCTTTATTTAATAATAATCGATCAGCGTGGGCCTTCTGTGTGGCGACACCACTGATGGCTGTAGTCAGTACGGCAGCTTATGCGCAAACCTGGAAAATCAACCTTCGGGATGCTGACCTGGCTGCATTCATTAATGAAGTGGCAGATATTACTGGCAAGAACTTCGCAGTCGATCCGCGGGTGCGTGGCAATGTGACGGTCATTTCCAATAAAGCACTGAATAAAAATGAAGTCTATGACCTGTTTTTAGGCGTGTTGAATGTCAATGGCATAGTGGCGATTCCTTCCGGCAATACCATCAAGCTGATTCCGGACAGTAATGTTAAAAACTCAGGTATTCCCTACGATCCTCGAAGCCGTGCCCGGGGTGACCAGATTGTGACTCGGGTGCTCTGGCTGGAAAATACCAATCCGAATGACCTGATTCCTGCACTGCGTCCCCTGATGCCGCAATTTGCCCATCTGGCTGCAGTACCGGGTACCAATGCCCTGATTGTATCGGATCGTGCCAGCAATATTTACCAGCTGGAAACTATAGTCCGGAATCTGGATGGTACAGGCCAGAATGATATTGAAGCGGTGACTTTGCAGTCCAGTCAGGCAGAAGAAATGATTAGCCTGATTGAGTCCATGACGTCAACTGGTGCGGCCAAGGATGTCCAGGGCTCACGGGTACGGGTGATTGCCGATATACGTACCAACCGGATCATCATCAAGGGCGATCCCACCACACGTAAGCGGGTGCGGCAGATTATTGAAACCCTGGATGTCCCGGCTGCAGACCGTTTAGGTGGCTTAAAGGTTTTTCGTCTGAAATATGCCAGTTCCAAGAATCTTGCAGAAATCTTGCAGGGACTGGTGACCGGACAGGCGGTGAGCAGTAATTCAAATTCGGGTACGACCTCATCAAGCTCGTCTTTACTCAGCTCCAGCAGTGATTTAAATAATAGCAATAGCGGGAATAATACGGGAAACCCTACCTCTTCTTCAGGGATTCAGCTGAATTCAGGCATGAATAATGAACAGGGTGGGATTAGCAGCTTTAATGCCAATGGGGTAAGTATTATTGCTGATGCGACCCAAAATTCTCTGGTGGTGAAAGCCGATCCACAACTGATGCGGGAAATTGAATCGGCGATTAATCAGCTCGATATCCGCCGTCAACAGGTATTGATTGAAGCGGCCATTATTGAAATTGAAGGCACCGATGCCGATCAGCTTGGGGTACAGTGGGCTTTGGGCGATATCAGCAGCGGTGTTGGCCTGGTTAATTTTGATAATTTTGGGACTAGCCTGAAAAATATTGCGGCCGGTTATCTGACGGGTGGCGGTGCTGGCGCACTAAGCTCAATCGGAGCTGGCAGTTCACTGGTACTGGGTGATTATCGTGAAGGCAGTGATGGTTCGCGCCGTCTGTATGGAGCGATTATTCAGGCTTTAAAAGAAAGTACCAAGTCTAATCTGTTATCTACACCTTCCATTGTGACCATGGACAATGAAGAAGCCTATATTGTGGTGGGTGAAAACGTACCTTTTGTCACCGGCTCAGTGTCCACAGGGGTTGGCGGTGTGGTCAATCCTTATACCACTATTGAACGTAAAGATGTCGGTGTCACTTTAAAGGTGGTTCCGCATATTGGTGAAGATGGCACGGTACGTCTGGAAGTCGAACAGGAAGTGTCTGATGTCAAGAGTAGTAAAGGACAGGCACAGGATCTGGTGACGAGCAAGCGTGCGATTAAAACCTCGATTCTGGCTGAACATGGACAAACGATTGTTCTTGGTGGGCTGATTTCGGACAATACCCGCTATGGCCGTCA
Organism: Acinetobacter sp. 226; assembly: GCF_048147925.1. Lineage (NCBI taxonomy): Bacteria > Pseudomonadati > Pseudomonadota > Gammaproteobacteria > Moraxellales > Moraxellaceae > Acinetobacter > Acinetobacter sp. 226. Next base: position 17,944 of record NZ_JAYWYX010000035.1, read on the forward strand.
GGCCGTACCTGGCCTGGGTGCGATTCCCGGAATTGGACGTTTGTTCCGTTCGGAAGGTCAATCTAACCAGAAGCGTAACCTGCTGATCTTTATCCATCCAACTATCGTGGGCGATAAAAATGCAGTGCACAGACTGACCCAGCAACGCTATAGCCAATTATATAGTCTGCAACTTGCATTAGACTCAGATGGAAACTTTGCCAAATTGCCAGAAAGTGTTGAAGATGTATATCAGCAGCGAATTCCAGTATCGAAAACGCCACTACAAAACTCGACCTATCAAACTGTGCCGACAGCTCCTGTTCAGGTCCAGCCCGCTGATGTAATCGTCACGCCGGTGGCGATTGAGCCTGTGATTCAGCGTCAAGTAGTACAACCCGTCCAGCAGGTGGAAAAAAGTAAAAATACCGTTACAACAACTACACTTAGACCAAAAAGCTAAGACATTCTCATTTGTAGACAGCATGTTATGATAATGTCAAAGAGAACAGAGAAGTAACTTTCATGACTTGGAAAATACACGCAATCACAGGCGACTTAACAGGACAGGAAATTAGCATTGACCGTGACATGGTGGTAGGACGTCATCAGGCAGCAGATATCGTGTTGCAGGCTGCGGAAATCTCCCGTAAACATGCGGCATTTTTACTGAAAGATGGTGCGCTCTGGGTACAGGATTTGGGTTCATCCAACGGTACTTTTGTTAATGATGTACAGATTGAACAGGCAACCTTATTAAAGCAGGATGACATTGTTCAGTTCGCCAGCTTGAAATTTTCGGTACTGGCGCCTGTGGCTGCGGTAGAGGTTCCAGCAGAAATTGAAGCAACAGCAGAAAAAGTTGTGGAACAGGTTGAAGTGGCGGAGCCTACACCTGCCCAGAAAATGAATGATCAGGGAATGCCGGAACTGAAACAGCGTGATGCTTCGGTACAGTTGACCCGTGACGGTATGCCAACCAGTGTTGGTATTCCAAAACCGGCACCTATTCCAGAAAACGTAGATATTAGTGCAGTAAAACCTGAGCCAGCGCCAGTTCCGGTTGAGCAGCCTGTATCATGTGTAGAACAGGAAAAAGAAACCCAGAAAAATGTATCTGTTGGTTTGATTTCAGTGATTGTGCTGATTATTTTGGCAATTATGGCTTGGTTGTTGTTCAAATAAGCTGATGATTGGTTACAATCAAGGCATGCATAGCGCATGCCTTTTTTGTGGCTGCGCACATTATAAAAGAGGATCGGGATGTCTATTGCACAATTAGAAAAGCGTGAACTGATCTTGTTCGATCTGGATGGTACGCTGGTGGATTCAGCTCATGATCTGTATCGCGCCATGAATATGAGCCTGAACGTGCTGCAATTGCCGCTGGTGACCGAAGAACAGGTACGGACCTGGGTGGGCAAGGGCACCTCGATATTCTGTGAAAGTGTACTTCAGCATCTGGTGGGCGAAGTTACGCCGGCACAGCATCAGGAACTCTTAAGTACCTTTCTGGATATCTACAATGTTGATCCCTGTGTAGATACCGTTCCTTTTCCAGGAGTCCTGAAATTTCTGGATTGGGCCAAAGCCCAAGGTAAAATCCTGATTTGTGTCACTAACAAGCCTGAACTTCCTGCTCGTAGTATTCTGGATACCTTGGATATGGCCCATTATTTTGCCGATACCATTGGTGGCGACCGTTTTACTGAACGTAAGCCACACCCACGCCAGTTGCTGCACTGTGTTGAACATTATGGCGTAAGCAACGAACAGGTGTTGCTGATTGGCGACTCCTCCAATGATGTCGAAGCTGCGCGCCGCGCCGGGATTGATTGTGTTGTGGTCAGCTATGGCTATAATCATGGTGAAAATATTGCAGATTGTCAGCCGCAGCAGATTGTGGATGATCTTAGAGAGTTACTTGCCTAATACGCGTACTAAGGAAAGAAAATGAATAGTTGTAAGGTTTTTCGATGGCGTCGCTCAGTTCAATTCTATTTACATACTGAGTAACCCTAATTTAAAGAGAAAAACCGCATGACCACTCAAGCACAATTCCAGCAACTTGCTGCACAAGGCTATAATCTCATTCCTGTTTATCGTCAGCGTCTGGCAGATACCGATACACCCCTTTCTATTTTTGCACGCCTTAAGCAGCATCAGCAGGCTTATTTATTTGAATCCGTAGAAGGCGGGGAGAACTGGGCGCGCTATTCGATTATTGGACTAGGTGAATCTACCGTATTTTCCTGCAATGCAGGCGAACTGACGGTACAGCATGCAGATGCTTCAATTGAAAAACAGCACTGTGCTGATCCATTTCAATATATTCGTGACTTTCAGGCGCAATTTAAGGTGCCTACCCAGGCAGAATTGCCGGACTTGCCAAGCTTTACTGGTGGTCTGGTAGGCTATTTTGGCTATGATGCCGTGCGCTATATCGAGCCGAAGTTAAAAAATGTACCGGAAGCTGATCCGGTCGGATTACCCGATATCTGGATGATGCTGTCTAAAACTGTCATCGTGTTTGATAACTTGAAAGACACCTTGTTTCTGATTGTGCATGCCGATGCCGCTGATTCTGGAGCATATCAGAAGGCACAGCAGCAGCTCGATGACTTGGAGCATATTCTGGCAACGCCGGTTAGCCTGAAAGCAGAAAAACATACCCCGCCGCATTTTGAGTCCCTTACTGGACATGACAACTTTATTGCCTCGGTAGAAAAAGTTAAAGAGTACATTCGTGCTGGAGATGTGATGCAGGTCGTTCCTGGTCACCGGATGGTTTCTGATTTTGATGGTGATCCACTGCAGGTCTATCGTGCACTGCGTCATCTTAATCCATCACCCTACTTGTTTCTGGTGCAAGGCCGGACTTTAGAAAATAATACGCCGTTCCATATTGTCGGTTCTTCACCGGAAATTCTGTCCCGTCTGGAAAATGGAATTGCCACAGTTCGTCCATTAGCGGGGACCCGTCCACGCGGCAAAACCAAAGAAGAAGATCTGGCACTTGAGCAGGACTTACTCTCTGACGAAAAAGAAATTGCTGAACATGTCATGCTGATTGATCTGGGACGTAATGATGTGGGACGCATTGCTAAAATAGGCAAAGTGCAAGTCACTGATCAAATGGTGATCGAGCGTTATTCACATGTCATGCATATTGTCTCGAATGTCCAGGGCGAAGTACGTGATGATGTTGATGCTTTGGATGTTTTTAAGGCAACATTCCCCGCAGGTACGCTTTCTGGCGCACCAAAAATCCGTGCCATGGAAATTATTGACGAAGTTGAGCCGGTAAAACGTGGAATTTTTGGTGGTGCTGTTGGTTATTTAGGTTGGCATGGCGAAATGGACATGTCGATTGCGATTCGTACCTGTGTTATTCGCGAAAATAAGGTCTATGTACAGGCGGGAGCAGGGCTGGTTGCCGACTCAAATCCTGAATCAGAGTGGAATGAAACCCAAATAAAAGCTCGCGCAGTGATCAAAGCGGTTGAATTATCATCAAATGGTTTGATTTTATGAGTTTTTGAGGTTTTTTTTGAAAAAAACACTTGCATGGTTTCTGAGTTTTGCTAAACTGCACACCGTTCCGATACGAAACGTACGAAACACTAAGAAACGCCGGCATAGCTCAGTTGGTAGAGCAACTGACTTGTAATCAGTAGGTCCACAGTTCGAATCCGTGTGCCGGCACCATCTTAGAAGTTTGGTAGTGTAAAGTAAAGAATAGCACTGATGTAAGTGTAAAAAATGGTGAGGTTCCCGAGCGGTCAAAGGGGGCGGACTGTAACTCCGCTACGAAAGTTTCGAAGGTTCGAATCCTTCCCTCACCACCAATTTTAAGACTTCAATAAGTGGTTTGTACCAACATCGTGCGGGAGTAGCTCAGTTGGTAGAGCGGTAGCCTTCCAAGCTACATGTCGCGAGTTCGACCCTCGTCTCCCGCTCCATTGAAGTACTAATATTTGCTCTTATAGCTCAGTGGTAGAGCACTCCCTTGGTAAGGGAGAGGTCTCGAGTTCAAATCTCGATAAGAGCTCCAGATTACAGTTTAGCAACTCTAGTTGCAAAGAAATTCCAAAAAGCAGGCTATTTAGTCTGCTTTTCAAGTATTTGATGTTCGGTTTTTTTAAACGATATGTCGGAGCTGGGTTTTACTCAGAATTGTGTTCGACGTAAACGAGGAAGATTAACATGGCTAAGGCTAAGTTTGAACGTAATAAGCCACACGTTAACGTGGGCACAATTGGTCACGTTGACCATGGTAAAACAACTTTAACAGCTGCGAT
>NZ_JAYWYX010000036.1:0-18952 GCF_048147925.1 Acinetobacter sp. 226
ACCCATGTGAGAGTAAGTCATCGCCAGCTCATTATTCAAAACACCCCCGGTCTAAAGGCCGGGGGTGTTTTTTTATGTGCGGGAATTTATTGAAAGATAAGTAGAAACTCTTATTAAATGTGATTAATAAAAATATAAATAACGTGAAAAGTATAATTAAATTAAGCTAGCTTTATGTTACTAGCACTTTATTTAAAACCATTCCTGCTAAAACTTTAGTCCAAATTTTTTAAAATTACTTAACTTGGTATGTTTTGCAGTAGACAAAGTAAAAATAATCATCCATTTTGTATACAAAAGTGAATGACCATTCATTTTTTCATAGAATAAAAAAGCTCACAATTGGAGGTGAGGAAAAATGACAGCAACAACGGTAAATGTGAATGCTGTAGTGGATGAGGCAAAGTTTAAACCTTTTCATTTAAAGATCGTACTCTGGTGCGTATTTGTCGTGATTTTTGACGGTTATGATTTGGCAATTAACGGTGTTGCTTTACCGCTACTGATGCAAGAATGGAATATGACGGCAGTTCAAGCCGGAATGCTGGCCAGTACTGCTCTGGCAGGCATGATGTTTGGTGCCATGTTTTTCGGTATGCTGGCAGATAAAATTGGACGAAAAAATGTCATTCTGATTTGTGTAACCTTGTTCAGCGGATTTACGTTCTGGGGTGGTTTTGCCTCTAATCCGACTGAATTCGGTATCCTGCGTTTCATTGCAGGTTTAGGTATTGGCGGTGTATTACCCAATCTGGTTGCACTCACTTCTGAATATGCGCCACAAAAAATGCGTAGTACTCTAGTCACCACCATGTTTAGCGGTTATGCGGTGGGTGGTATTATGGCGGCCTTGCTCGGTGCCTGGTTAACCCCAAGTTTTGGCTGGGAAATCATGTTCTACATTGCCGGAATTCCATTATTAATTATTCCGGTTTTATGGTTCTATTTACCAGAATCTTTAACTTTTCTTGTTAAAAAACAGCAAAATGACAAGGCCAGTAAAATTGTTCAGCAGATCAGTCCTGAGCAAAATGTTACCGCTCGTACCCAGTTTGTACTAAATGAAGTACACGCACCTGATGCTTCAATTGCTGCCCTGTTCAGACAGGGGAGGAGCATGAGTACTTTATTATTCTGGTGCTGCTTCTTTATGTGTCTGCTGATGGTTTATGCATTGGGTAGTTGGTTACCAAAACTGATGATGGCAGCGGGTTATTCTCTAGGTAATAGTCTGATGTTCCTGATGGCCATGAATATTGGTGCAGTGATTGGAACTATTGGTGGCGGTATTCTGGCTGACCGTTTCCATCTGAAACCGGTCATCATTGGCATGTTCCTGCTAGGTGCAGTTTCACTGGTCGGATTAGGCTTTAACTCTCCACAAGCCGTGATCTATCTGCTGGTTGCCGCTGCTGGTGCTTCAGCGATTGGTAGTAGTATTCTGCTCTACAGCTTTGTAGCCCAGTACTATCCACTGTCAATCCGTTCTACAGGTATTGGCTGTGCTTCAGCAGTCGGTCGGGTAGGCGCCATTGTGGGGCCGATTATTATTGGATTCCTGTTGGGTATGGAGTTGCCACACAAAATGAACTTCCTGGCAGTTGCAATTCCAGCCATTATTGGGGCAATTTCAGTCGCTCTGATTGTACGCAAAGATCTGAACGCGGAAAGAAATGCGGAAACATTACTTTCCAAACAAAAACTGAATTCGGTTAAAACCTAGTCACTTTTTGCCAATCACAATGACTTAAACTTCTATTGGATGACAAAAGCCCCTTCGATAAAAGGGGCTTTTGCATACAGTTCATAAAGAATTGAATAAATCAAAAAATAAATAATTCAAACACCTGTTATAAGTTCAGTTTAATTAAAATTACAATTATTCGAATATTCAGTAGTTTATCTTAATGAAAACGTGATATATCACGCAAAAAAATGGTATTGAAATATGCATAGCAGAATATCAATTAGTCTTATTGTGCCTCAAATTCCACTTGCGTATATTGCTAAAACTTGAATATTCACTCGTATATTCAAAAGGATTTTACGGACAAGTACTCATGGGAGATGAGAACGATGACAACGGAAACAGTAGATATAAATTCTGTAGTCGATAATGCGAAATTCACGCCTTTCCACTTCAATGTAGTTGCTTGGTGTTTACTCATTATCCTATTTGATGGCTACGATTTAGCAATTAATGGTGTGGTTTTACCGTTATTGATGCAAGACTGGGGCTTAAGTGCAGTGCAGGCCGGAATGCTTGCAAGTACCGCACTGGCCGGCATGATGTTTGGTGCGATGATCTTTGGTTCCCTAGCGGACAAGATTGGTCGCAAGAAAGTGATCATGATCTGTATTGTATTATTTAGTGGTTTAACTTTTGCCGGTGGCTTTGCTTCAAACCCAACCGAATTCGGTATTTTACGTTTTCTTGCCGGCTTAGGTATTGGTGGTGTCATGCCAAACCTGGTGGCATTGACGTCTGAATATGCCCCACAAAAAATGCGCAGTACGCTGGTGACCACCATGTTTAGTGGTTATGCAGTCGGTGGCGTAATGGCCGCATTATTGGGCTCATGGTTTACCCCAACTTTTGGTTGGGAAATCATGTTCTTTATTGCGGGTATTCCCCTGTTTTTATTGCCAGTGATCTGGAAATTCCTGCCTGAATCACTTGCCTTCATTGTGAAACAGAACAAGCAGACGGAAGCGCGTCGCATCGTACGTCGCCTGGAACCAAATCTGAAAGTCACCGAGAACACGACTTTTACTTTGCCGCAGGAAAATGTGCCTGAAGCCGCTAATGTGGTGAGCTTGTTCCGTCGTGGTCGTGCGGTGAATACCTTACTGTTCTGGGTCGCGTTCTTCACTTGTCTGTTAACCATGTATGCGCTGAGCAGCTGGTTACCGAAGTTAATGATGGCGGCAGGCTACTCGATGGACAACAGTCTGATGTTCATGATGGTGATGAACGTTGGTGCGGTTGTGGGTATTGTCGGTGGCGGTATTCTTGCGGATCGTTTCCACCTGAAACCGGTACTGATGTTCCTGGGTATGATGGGTGCGATTGTGATGAGCTCAATGGGCTTTGCATCTAACCAATTCTTACTTTACATCCTGGTGTTCCTGGCCGGTGCAGCGTCAATTGGTTCACAAATGTTGCTATATAGCTATGTTGCGCAGTTCTACCCACTTGCGGTACGTTCGACAGGTATTGGCTGGTCTTCTGCGATTGGTCGTATGGGAGCGATTGTAGGGCCGATCCTGATTGGTGGCTTACTGGGAATGAACCTGCCAGCCTACTTCAACTTTATGGCAGTCGGTTTACCGGTTCTGATTACTGCAATTGCTGTTGCGTTAATCATGCATGACAATGAGCCTGAGAAGATTGGTTCAATTGAACCCGCAGTATCTAAAGCTTAAAGCTAAGTTTTTAAATAAGAAGCCTCCGAAAGGGGGCTTTTTTATTATTATCATTAAATGATAAATTTTAAAAATATTAAAAAAGTGATAAATAAATGAACCTAAATGATCGTTTTAAGAAGTTTGCGGATTCTGAATATGAATCGATAGATGATATACAGGATATTAAATTTATAGGGCGTAAGGCAGATTATTTTGCTTTTGAGCGCTCATGGATTTTGGAAGTCAAATTTTTAGAAAAAGATAGACAGAGTACAATTAATGACTTTACAAATGATCAAGTAGATAAAGATCAGGATTTCCCAGAATTTTTTGGGACTGTACATATTGAAGAGTTGATCCAAAAACATAAAGATCCTAATTTTATTAGAAATAAATTATGTGATTATGCCTCTCGAAATTTGCGATCACTTCTTTCATCAGCAGATAAACAAATCTCTGAAACTAAAAAAGCTATAGGAAAAGATGATTGCACAGGGATATTAGTTCTTCTAAATGAAAGAAATGATTTTCATGATCAAGATTTTATTTACCAAGAAATAAGTCGTCTATTACATAGAAAAGATGAACAAGGCAATATTCAAAGAAAACATATACAGGGTGTATGGTATATCCATGAATATAAAGAAAATAATAAAAGAAATGTTTTCTCTAGTTTTTTAATGGGTCCTACAGCTAATATTGAGTCAGTTAAATCATTAGGAAATTTTTTGCACATGGATTGGATTAGTTATAATGGATATGCTTTTATACCCTCAGACTTAAAATAAATCTTGAGGTAGATTCTATGCAATTCGACTCATTCTCCCCAATCCCTGAAGATGATGACGAATTACATCTTCCTGAACTGGTGTACTGGGCATCTTTAGGTGACGTTGAACAAGTCGAGCAGGCGCTACAGGAAGGTCTGGACGTCAACTCCGCCGACGAAGAAGGCTATAGCGCCTTACAGGCCGCTGCTGAAAATGATCATCTGGAAGTGGTTAAACTCTTGGTTAGCAAAGGTGCAGATATTGCCCATCGCAGTCCAAATACTGCTTTAGAGCTGGCTGAAATGGCAGGCAACAAAGAGGTTGTGGCTTATCTGAAAAGTCTGGCTGGTGGTGTCTGAATATAAAAAAGAACCTCAATGCTGAGGTTCTTTTTTATTGGTAGGAGCTTAAGCAGCTTCATCTTCAAGTTCTTTTAAAATGGCTTCATTAAAGGCCGGAATATCATCCGGATTACGTGAAGTAATCAGTACCCAGTCGCCGGTATTGCAACGATGAACTTCTTCATCGACCCATTTCGCGCCAGCATTTTCCAGATCCAGCTTGATACTCTTATATGAAGTCAGATTCTTATCTTTAATTCGATCTGCATCAATTAAGGCCCATGGCCCATGACAGATCGCGGCAATCGGTTTGTGATTGTCGGCAAAATGCTGAATGATTTTCTGCGCATCCTGATTGATTCTTAGAGTATCCGCGTTGACTGTACCGCCTGGAATCACCAACAAATCATAATCATTCAGATCGACATGGTCGAAACTGGTATCCGGCGTATATTGGGTAGCAGCTTTGGTATCACCTTTGACAGTGGCGACATCTTCATTTTTTTCTGCGGCATGAATCACTTCAAAACCTTTGGACTTTAAAAAATTTAAAGGCTCAGTCAGTTCATCATGTTCAACGCCTTGATTGGATGTAATAAAGAGGACCTTTTTTACCATGATTGCTGTTCCCAAAAAATGTGAGGATTTTTAGCTTAACAACAAGCAGATTTTTACAATGTTGGAGTTTTAACTCGGAACTGTTAAGCAATGATAAATAAAGCAATGTATATGAAAAGGAATATGCAGAAAAAAAGCCCCGACATCCTGTCGGGGCTTTTCCGTATCTCGTGATTTAGGTATAACTCCTGTCGTACCTCACGTCCTGGTGTTGCGATGTTATTCTTGTTTTTAGGTCTTCTTGGAGCATCCTGCTCTCTATGTTTATAAGATAATATACATCCCGACAGGCTACTAGCAGCAGATTACGCTTATCAATGTACGCTTTGGCTTACAACAGCGCAGAGAAATTGAGCTGTGTAGACTGAAGCAGTGGCATGTCATTAAAAGTGTACATCCAGACCCATATAAGGACCTCTAAATTCCAGCTGTAAATCTGGTCGTTGATCCTGTTCAAAATCCACCTGCATCATGCGATAACCGACTTTGGCCCCGACATCGACCAACAGATTATCAATAAAGTCATATTGCAGTTCGGCCTGTACATCGGTTTTTTTGCTATCACTGCCATGCGTGTAAATGGCCTCGGCTTTGGCACTCATACCGGTAAATGGCAGTTTTACGCCAACTGTTGCATAGAGTAGCGGACTGTATTCATCCAGATCATATTGGTTCAGAGCACCTGCATTCAGGTTTCTCACCGTACCATCCAGATTGCTAAGACCAGCACCAATATCGGCATGTACTACGGTATCAAGTAGTTCGTAATACAGAATATAGTCAATGTTATTCAGCTTGATATCTGCGGCATTGGCAGGCGAGCTTTGTTCGCTGTTACTGTCCAGATTGACATATCTGATTTTCGCATTTGGTAGCAAGGGTACAGGATGCTCCACAGCAACAGATAGCTGTGCGGTACCTTGCCGATCCAGTTCATGCTTGAAATTGTTGTCTTGACTATAGCCATCAAAATTCCAGTAACTAAGATCAGCTTTTACGCCAATCACATCTGCATGACTGAATGAGCTGAGTCCAAAACCTAATAATAGTGAGGTGAGTATGTTTGCGCGCATGGCTCTATTTCCTTATAGCTTGCTTCAAATCGGGCCGGTCTGTTACTTAAAAACATCTTCTTTATATGTCTGAGCAAGTGCATGATATAGAGAATTTCAAAAATGTATATCCTTGGATGTTGAAGGACGAGAAGATGGTATCTGTAGAAGCAAAACAGCATAAAGATTATGCATTATATGTCGCCGGTCAGGCTGTTCAGACAGGGGAATGGCTGGAGGTTAAACATAAATATAGCCAGAAGCTGTATGCACGTGTCGCCCTGGCAGATGCCAGCACGCTGGAACAGGCAATTCAGTCTGCGACAGATGCTGAAACCGAGATGGCCGCATTAGAGCCGTTCCAGAAACAGAAAATTCTGCTGCACTGTGTGCGACGTTTCCGCGAAATTCATGAAGAACTGACTGAAATCCTGATTGCAGAGGGCGGTAAACCACGTAAAGCTGCAGAAGCTGAAGTAGAACGCCTGATCAATACCTTTCAGATCGCAGCAGATGCCGTGACCCAGATGGATCAGGGACGCATCCTGCCGTTGGCCGTCACTGCGGCAGCTTCAGGGTATCAGGGAATGGTCAAACAGGTGCCGATTGGTGCGGTGTCTCTGATTAGTCCCTTTAATTTTCCCTTGAACCTGACTGCGCATAAAATTGCACCTGCGATTGCAGCCGGATGTCCTTTTGTACTGAAACCGGCAAGTTTGACTCCAATTTCTGCGCTTAAAATTGCCGAGATTCTGGCAGAAACTGAGTTGCCTCATGGGGCATTTTCAGTTTTACCCTGTCCACGAGAACTGGCCGATGTGCTGGTCACCGATGACCGCTTTAAATTACTCAGCTTTACCGGCTCTGATGCAGTGGGCTGGGACATGAAAGCCCGTGCCGGCCGTAAAAAAGTTACCCTGGAGCTGGGCGGCAATGCTGGAGTGATGATCGAGCCAGATACAGAGATTAATGATGCACTGATTAGCCGCCTGATCGGTGGTGCTTATGGTCATGCCGGACAGGTATGTATCAGTGTGCAGCGGATTCTGGTACATCAGGATATCTATGATGACGTGAAACAGAAAATGGTAGCCAAGCTGAAAACGCTTAAAGCAGATGATCCGAATCTGAGCACGACTTTGGTGGGGCCGATGATCAAGAAAGCCGAAGCCAAACGGTTAGAAGCATGGCTAGATAAAGCCGTGAAAAAAGATGCAAAAATTCTGGCTGGTGGCAAACTGGACGAGGTACTGTTCGCACCGACCTTGCTGGAGAATGTGGATCAGAATCTGGAAATCTATCGGGATGAAGTCTTTGGTCCAGTGGCCATGATTGAACCTTATACCGATTTTGAATCCGGTATTGCCTGTATCAACTGCAGCCGTTTTGGCCTGCAGGCCGGGGTCTATACCCAGAATCTGAACAAGATGCTATATGCCTGGGATCATCTGCATGTCGGTGGTGTCATCATCAATGATATACCGTCTTTCCGGGTGGATAACATGCCCTATGGCGGGGTAAAAGATTCGGGTCTGGGCCGTGAAGGGATTCAGTCCGCCATTCGCGACATGCAGGAAGAGCGCATGCTGGTCATTAAAGCTTAAGTTCAGCATGTTCATTGCCCAGATCGCAAGCCGGGTGGTTTTTCAATCGGGTGATGGAGGTCTGGGGCTATTGCATAATCTTAAATTTCAGGCCGGAGCAGGGAAAGACTCTGCTCCATATATACTTCCACCAGAAAAAGGGGCTTCATCCGTAGAGATTTGTAGCGCTTAAACACAGAGTATTAAACAGCGATTTATCTTGATGACAGGAAAAGCTTTAAGAACCATAAGTCTGTAGTAAAACTTAATAAAAAATATATTCCAAAAAGTTTGTCAATATATAACATTAAAAATAAAGTCTTTTCCGTAGAATTATTGAGCAATTAATTCAAACAGATTATAAATAACGAATATTTTGAGCAGAATTTACAGAAAAAATTTACAAAAGTCAGTATTGTTAAATCATCTACAAGGTCAGTTTTTCGATCAGACTTTAAGCAAGCTGTAAGACCTGCTGACCTGTTTGTATATTAGAATTCGACACCCACAAGGTGCCCTCTAATTCAAACACCCAAAATTATTGAAATGCTTCTTTTTTTGCTTGCGCTATAACCATAACAAGCAGCATCTGAAGGAGTTAAAAGTTTAGGTGTTCTATGACAGAAACTCGTGAGAATTGGTCCGCACGCTCGGGATTTATTATTGCAGCGATTGGTTCCGCCGTTGGTTTGGGGAATATCTGGCGTTTCCCTTATGTGGCCTATGAAAATGGTGGCGGGGCATTCCTGATCCCTTATCTGATTGCGATTTTCGCAGCAGGTTTACCTTTACTATTTTTAGATTACGCAGTCGGACACAAGTTCCGCAAAGCGCCGCCTATGGCCTACAAGAAACTCATGAATGCCGAATCCCTGGGGTGGTGGCAGGTCATGGTGACGCTAGTGATCGGGATTTACTATGCCAGCGTATTGTCCTGGGCCGGCAGTTATATGTTCTATTCCTTTGGACAGCAATGGGGTACAGATACCCAAGCCTTTTTCTTCAACTCCTACCTGCAAAATGGTGAAGGTCTGACCTTAGGTTTTGTGCCTACACTGTTCTTTGGTCTGGTGGTGGTCTGGGCTGCAGTTATGTTGATTCTTTACGGTGGGGTACGCCGTGGAGTAGAGCTGGCCAATAAAATCTTTATGCCATTGCTGGTGGTTTTATTTTCCATTCTGGTGATTCAGGCAGTGCGCTTACCGGGTGCAGTTGATGGCTTAAATGCTTTCTTTACCCCGAACTGGGAAGCCATGACCAACTATAAAGTCTGGCTGGCCGCTTTTGGTCATATCTTCTTCTCACTGTCGGTGGGCTTTGGGATTATGTTGACCTATGCCTCTTATTTGAAACGCAAAACTAACCTGACCGGTTCGGGAATCGTGGTGGCACTGGCCAACTCGTCTTTTGAAATTCTGGCGGGTATTGGGGTATTTGCAGCGCTTGGTTTTATGGCGTTCAGTTCAGGTGCTAAAGTTGAAGATGTAGTGTCTGGCGGTATTGGTCTGGCCTTTATTGCATTCCCGAAAATTATTTCCAGTTTAGGGGCAGGTGGTGACCTGTTTGGCTTCCTGTTCTTCGCGTCATTGACGGTTGCCGGTATTACCTCGATGGTGAGTATCCTGCAAGTTCCGATCGCGGCATTCCAGGACAAACTGGGCTGGTCGAAGAACAAGTCAGTCACAATCATTGCGGGTGGTTCGGCGGTCATTTCTACCCTGATGTTCTCGACGCATAGTGCCGTTACCTTTGTCGATATCATTGATTATTTTGCCAATAATATTGGTATTGTCGGTGGTGGACTGGTATCGATTATTCTGTTGTCGTGGTTCCGCCGTCCATTGATGAAACAACTGGAAGACCATGTTAACCAGTTTGCCAGCGTGAAGCTGGGACGCAGCTGGAATTTCATGCTGACCTTCGTCACCCCTTTGTCTTTATTACTGGCACTCGGCCTGACTCTGAAATCGATTATGACCGAAGGTTATGGTGATTATCCTGCCAGTACCTTGTGGCTGGTTGGCGGAGGCGTCATGGCATTCTTTATCCTGGGCGCCATTTTGTTAAGTCTAGTCAAAGACCGTCGTAGTTAGGAGAATAAATATGAATACATCTGCACTGATCATGATGATTTTCTCCATCGTTCTATTATGGGGAGGGCTGGTACTGGCGGTTATTCATCTGGCAAAAAATCCGGAAGAACCAGAAGACTAAAAATCTTGACATAAACCTACATTTACAAGCAACGGAAGTCATTATCATCTTTGATGATAATGACTTTTTTAATGGCTGATGCTTTGACATGATTTCCGTTTCAGATGGACAAGTCTATACAGCTTTTGCCGTGACTTTTTTGGCCGGTCTGGCTACCGTAGTGGGGGGTGGACTGGTACTGTTCTTAAAAAAACCCAATTTCCGCCTGCTTGCTTTTGGTCTGGCCTTTGCTGCCGGTGCCATGGTCTATGTTTCTTTAACCGAAATTCTGAATAAGTCGATTGCGTCCTTCACTGTGGATTTTGGTGAAAAAACCGGTTTCGCCTTTGGCACTTTTGCTTTTTTACTGGGCGTGGTGCTGGTGTTATTGCTGGACCGCTTTGTCCCGAATCCGCATGATACTATTGAAACCCAGTCTGCCAAGGGAGTCAGTTCACAACAGTTACTGCGTACTGGCATGCTGACCCTGTTTGCGATTAGTGCCCATAACTTGCCGGAAGGACTGGCAACATTTTTTGCCACTCTGGAAAGTCCTGCTCTGGGTGCACCTCTGGCGGTCGCGATTGCGATTCATAACGTGCCAGAAGGTGTGGCGATTGCCTTGCCGGTCTATATGGCCACCGGCCGTAAAGATTATGCTCTCTGGGCCAGCCTGGTTTCGGGACTGGCCGAGCCTCTGGGTGCAGCCTTGGGATATTTTATTCTGGCGCCTTATATGAATGAAACGGTCTATGGCCTGATTTTTGGCGTGATTGGCGGTGTGATGGTTTATCTGGCGCTGGATGAATTATTGCCGACGGCAAAACGCTATTCTGAAGGGCATGAAACAGTCTATGGATTGGTGAGCGGCATGGCTGCCTTGGCTACTAGTCTGGTAATTTTTAAATTTATTCAATAAGTCTGATATTCCCTGAATTACGACCCATAAAAAAAGGCAGCTTAGGCTGCCTTTCATTTTAAACATATGACTTATGCCGTTTTTTCTATACGGCAATAGAAGAAGCCATCGCCTTGATCTGCTTTCGGCAACAACTGACGACCATGAATCTGCTCGATGCCCCAATCGGCTTCGATCTTGATTTCTTTGACATCGGCATGGGTATTAAAAAACTCGACCATCTGCTGTTCGTTTTCGGCTTTCAGAATTGAACAGGTGATGTAGAGCAAAGTACCACCGACTTTCAGTTGCTGCCACATATTTTCCAGAATCTGCTTTTGCAGCTCAACCGTTTTCGGAATATCGGTAGACTGACGCAGTAAACGGATATCCGGATGACGACGGATCACACCAATTGCAGAACACGGTGCATCGAGAACGATACAGTCGACAGGCTCCGGAGCTGTCCAGGTGATCGCATCAGCCGCAATAATTTCAACGTCGGCATATTCAGTTAACAATAGACGTTCCAGATTTTCTGCCACACGGACTAAACGTTTGGCGTCCTGATCAATGGCATACAGTTTTTTCGGGCTATATTTTTCCAATATATGCGCGGTTTTACCACCCGGAGCGGCACAGGCATCGACCACGACTTTGCCTTCAAGATCAGGCACTAAAGTCGCGCAAAGCTGGGCATGTTCATCCTGAACCGAGAAACCGCCGGCTTCATAGCCTGGCAGGTTCGGAATATGCACATTCTGTTCCAGAACGATGCCAACTTCAGAAAGAGTGCAGGCACGTGCCTCATAGCCTTCTTCTTCCAGAATTTCCAGATATTCATCACGGCTGACCTGATTGACATTGACACGCAAAGTGAGCGGTGCAATCTGTTTCAAGTCATGTGACAGCTCGGCAAGCTGTTCCGGCCAGTCTTTCTTTAAACGCTTGTAGAGCCAGCTTGGCAGGCCATGCGCCTGATTTAAAGCCAGGTCAAATTCTTCTGTTTCACGTGAAACACGACGCAGTACCGCATTGACCAGACCGCTTAAAGGTTCAAAGCCCAGTTGTTTGGCAGCAGTTACGGTTTCTGAAATCGCAGCATGTGCCGGAATACGGGTACATAGAATCTGGTACAAACCCAAATATAAGCAGCTCTCTAGAGCCTGGTTATCGAGAGGTTTGGTTAACAGCGGCAGGGTGATGGCTTTAAGGCCATGCCACTGACGTAAACAGCCTAGAGTTAACTCGTGATAAAGACCACGGTCACGCTCAGACACGATGTTGATATGTTGATTAAGTACAGAAGCAAGTGATTGACCATTTTGTACAGCCAATAGCGTTTTTACAACTTGCGCGCGCAAATTCAAGTTTTTAGCTGATGATTGAATTTGGCTCATGCGAATTTATATCCTACCGATAGTTTTTGAGTTTGATTAATTTGAACAGCATTCAGGGCTTTGCCGCCTGGCCATTGCAGATTGGTGATGCAAATGGCATGTTGATCGCCACACATCACATGTACGCCGTCTTTATCCAGGGCAATCACTTCACCAGGCAGGGCATTGCTTGCATTTTGCGTGGAAAGTGATGAATTCCAGATGCGTAAATTGTTGCCGTCATCCAGTGGGGTGAATGCCACCGGCCAGGGATTAAAAGCACGAATATTACGGTCAATGGCTGCTGCAGGCTGGGTCCAGTCAATTTGTGCTTCGGCTTTTGACAGTTTATGCGCGTAAACCGTCAGGCTTTCATCCTGGACTTCGCGAGTCTCAAGATAGTGCTGTAAGGTCTGTTCCGATTCAAGCACGGCCACAATCGCCTCAGCACCTTGCAGCGCCAGTTTGTCATGCAGGCTGGCAGAAGTATCCTCGGCAGTAATCGGACATCGTGTTTTATACATCATATCCCCGGTATCCAGACCAGCTGCCATTTTCATAATGGTCACACCCGTTTCGGTATCGCCGCTAGCAATCGCGCGCTGAATCGGGGCTGCACCGCGCCAGCGTGGCAACAGTGAACCGTGTATATTCAGGCAACCATATTTTGGCGTATCCAGAACCACTTGTGGCAGGATCAGACCATAAGCCGCCACCACCATCACATCTGCATTTAAAGCTTTGAGTTCCGCCTGTGCCGCCAGACCTTCTTCAGTCGATGACTTGAAATGTAAAGGCTGATAGACCGGAATATGGTGTTCAAGCGCCAACTGCTTCACTGCAGAGGCCGTAAGTTTTTGTCCACGTCCAGCCTTGCGGTCAGGTTGGGTATAAACCGCCACAATTTCATGATTGGTTTTGAGCAGCGCAGCCAATGCAGTCGCTGCAAATTCTGGTGTGCCTGCAAATATGATCTTCACACATGAAATTCCAAATAAACTTAAAGCGTATTATAAGCCAAAAGCCAAATTTCAGCCTAATCCTTACCAAAACTTATCGAATAGGGCCTGTGAGTGCTTGAATTTCAGTGGAATTTTTATATAAAAAAAACTCATGCAAATTGTAAAAATTATTCATGAAAGTTTTGTATTGTCGCAAGGGTGATGGCGTTATAGTAGATTTCATCCAGAAATTTTTATCGTCAGATCGCCAAAACCTCTCTATAGACATTTTTGCCTGCATCTACATCCAAAAGGCCATCTGGTAAAACAAGGGCTTGTAGTATGATAGGTTTAAAATTCAACTGATTTAAGCTCCTTGTCAGTATGATTTAGCCAGAGTGGATCTGTCCGATTCATTGCAAGCTCAAACTTTGTTGGAAGTATAAAATGCCTGACTATCGTTCAAAAACATCGACACACGGAAGAAATATGGCTGGCGCACGCGGTTTATGGCGTGCCACCGGTATGAAGGATGAAGATTTCGGTAAACCGATTATTGCGGTAGTGAACTCCTTTACCCAGTTTGTACCGGGTCATGTACATCTCAAAGACCTGGGTCAGCTGGTGGCACGTCAAATTGAAGCATCAGGCGGTGTAGCAAAAGAATTCAATACCATTGCGGTGGATGACGGAATCGCGATGGGACATGACGGCATGCTGTATTCATTACCTTCACGGGATCTGATTGCAGACTCGGTTGAGTACATGGTCAATGCACATTGTGCCGATGCCATGGTGTGTATTTCGAACTGTGACAAGATCACCCCGGGAATGTTGATGGCCGCGATGCGCCTGAACATTCCAGTGGTATTTGTCTCTGGCGGTCCGATGGAAGCGGGTAAAGTCAAAATCCGTGGTAATGATAAAGCGATTGACCTGATTGATGCGATGATTGTAGCCGCAGACGACAGCTATACCGATGAAGAAGTCGCAGAGTATGAACGTTCTGCATGCCCAACTTGCGGTTCATGTTCAGGCATGTTTACTGCCAATTCCATGAACTGCCTGACTGAAGCCTTGGGTCTGTCACTTCCAGGTAACGGTTCAACTCTGGCGACGCATGCCAACCGTAAAAAACTGTTCGAACGTGCGGGTCAACTGATTGTTGAAATTACCAAACGTCATTATGAACAGGACGATTACAGCGTACTGCCACGTTCAATTGCCACCAAAGCCTCCTATGAAAATGCCATGACCCTGGATATTGCCATGGGTGGTTCAACCAATACCGTATTGCACCTGCTGGCTGCAGCGAATGAAGCTGGTGTGGACTTCACTATGGATGATATCGATCGTCTATCCCGTAAAGTACCTGTACTGTGTAAAGTGGCACCGGCGAAGCAGGACGTGCATATGGAAGACGTACACCGTGCTGGCGGGATCATGTCAATTCTGGGTGAGTTGGACCGTGCAGGTCTGCTGGATACGTCTGTACCCACCGTTCATGAAGCAACGTTGAAAGATGCCTTGGATAAATGGGACATCATTCGTACTGATGATGAAGGAGTGTATCAATTCTTCAAATCAGCTCCAGGTGGTGTACCAACACAAACTGCATTCTCACAAGACCGTTATTATTCACGTCTAGATGGTGACCGTGAAAATGGGGTGATCCGTAATGCAGAACATGCCTTCTCTCAGGACGGTGGTCTGGCTGTACTTTACGGTAACATCGCGCTCGATGGCTGTATTGTAAAAACTGCGGGTGTAGATGATTCGATCCTGAAATTCAACGGTACTGCACGTGTTTTTGAAAGTCAGGATGCTGCGGTAGACGCGATTCTGGGTGGCAAGATTACTGCAGGTGATGTGGTGGTGATTCGCTATGAAGGTCCACGCGGTGGGCCGGGCATGCAGGAAATGCTGTATCCAACCAGCTACCTGAAATCGAAAGGTTTAGGTAAGGAATGCGCACTGTTAACTGATGGCCGTTTCTCTGGCGGCTCATCAGGTCTGTCGATTGGACATGTATCGCCAGAAGCAGCTGAAGGCGGTGCAATTGGTCTGGTTGAAGATGGTGACCGTATTGAAATCGATATTCCAAACCGTACCATTCACCTGGCTATTGATGACGCTGTCATGGCAGACCGCCGTGCAGCACAGGACGCTAAGGGCTGGCACCCGGTAGAGGAGCGCCCACGCAAAATTTCGAAAGCCCTGAAAGCATATGCCATGCATACCACCAGTGCGGCAAAAGGTGCGGTACGTGAAATCTAAGCTGTAAATTTTTATAGCGCAAGAAAGCACTCCAGACGGGGTGCTTTTTTTATACAAGAAACTATGTTTAGACTTGCCAAATTTTGCCCAGTGGAGTGCGACAGGAAGTCGCACGTTTGCCCGTATGGCAGCGGAACAGCGACATCCATGTCGCTTGGTCATGTGATTCAAATTTTTAAGGATTCATCAAAATGTTTTTCTGTAGGCGAATTTCTTTTACATACTGAATGCTTTCTATACAATGACCTTAAAATAAATTGTCCAAGACCGACGCTTAAAATTGGTCATCGCCCAGGAAGAAAATAATGAGTAAAGATAATATCCGCGAGCATTCAGCCCCCGTTTATGAAGGCATTGAAAATGCACCGGCGCGATCCATGATGCGTGCTACCGGTTTTAAAGATGCTGATTTTGATCGGCCATTCATTGGGATTGCCTCAACCTGGGCCAATGTCACACCATGTAATATGCATATTGATGGTTTGGCCAGAACTGTCGAGCAGGGCGTGAGTGCTGCGGGCGGCAAGGGTATTATCTTCAATACCATTACCATTTCTGACGGGATTTCCAACGGTACGGAAGGGATGAAATATTCATTGGTATCGCGTGAAATTATTGCCGATTCGATTGAAACTGTGGTTGGCTGTCAGGCCTATGATGGGGTTATTGCGATTGGCGGCTGTGATAAAAACATGCCGGGCTGCATTATGGGACTGGCTCGTCTAAACCGCCCCGGTCTGTTTATTTATGGCGGTACCATCAAACCCGGTGAAGGTCATACCGACATGATTTCGGTATTTGAAGCGGTAGGTCAGTATGCCAAAGGCGAAATTAACGCGATTCAGGTCAAGCATATTGAAGAAGTATCCTTGCCGGGTCCGGGCTCCTGTGGCGGCATGTATACGGCCAACTCGATGGCCTCTGCAATTGAAGCACTTGGCATGAGCCTGCCGGGTTCCTCCGCGCAGGAAGCAGTTTCGGAAGACAAGCAAATCGACTGTGCCCGTGCCGGTGAAGCAGTCATGAATCTGTTGCGACTGAATATCAAGCCACGTGACATCATGACCAAGGCTGCTTTCGAAAATTCGATCAAGGTCTTGATTGCACTGGGTGGTTCAACCAACGGGGTACTACATCTTTTGGCCATGGCGCATACCGCAGGGGTGGAACTAAGCCTAGATGATTTCGTGCGGATTGGCAAAGATATTCCGGTGGTGGCCGATGTGCGCCCATCAGGTAAATATTTAATGTCAGAACTGATCGCGATAGGCGGGATTCAACCACTGATGAAGCGCATGCTGGATGCCGGCATGCTGGATGGGTCCTGTTTAACGGTCACAGGTAAGACGCTGGCAGAAAACCTAGCCGATGTAAAAGATTATCCGGAAGGTCAGCAGATCATTTTACCTTTTGACAAGCCGGTAAAAAAAGACTCACATCTGGTGATTCTCAAAGGTAACCTGTCACCAAAAGGCGCCGTGGCGAAAATTACCGGTAAGGAAGGCTTGCACTTCAAAGGGCCGGCACGTGTCTTTGAAGGTGAGCAGGGTGCGATGCGTGGCATTCTGGATGGCGAAGTCCAGCCGGGTGAAGTAGTGGTGATTCGTGGCGTCGGCCCTAAAGGTGGGCCAGGTATGCCAGAAATGCTGAAACCGACTTCTGCGATTATTGGTAAAGGCCTGGGTGATTCAGTGGCATTAATTACCGACGGACGTTTCTCTGGCGGCAGTCACGGTTTTGTGATTGGTCATGTGACGCCAGAAGCCTATGAAGGTGGCCCGATTGGGCTGGTGCAAAATGGCGATGAAATTTCGATTAATGCCGAAACCCGGGAAATGACCTGGCATGTGGATGAACAGGAGATTGCAGCACGTCAAGCGACCTGGACCAAACCTCAGCCAAACTATACGCATGGTGCGCTGGCCAAATTCGCCAAACTGACCTCAGGTGCAGAAACCGGAGCAGTCACTGACCTGAATCTTGATCTCTAATCTATTGTTAAACATTGAACATTTGCTTATGACTTGATATAAGTTTTTACACCATGCAGAGCTTTGGTTCTGCAATTTTAAAAATAGATTATTCTGTGCAGCTGCTACTGTATGGCGCTGTGCACAGTCATTCTTGTCGAGGCCGATCTCATGTCCCTGTTACGCCGTTGGTTTGATCCAATCCGATCGAGTTGGTTTTACCAAAAACCGACCCGTCAAACGGTGTTGTCTATTGAAGATGGGCTGAGTATCCATTTAAGACTGGACGATGTGTACAGTTATCTGGCGGTACAGCAGTTGCCCCAGCTCGAAGAAATTTTAAGTCCGGCATTAAAACCGCTAAAAGTGATCATTTCCAGTGAGCATGCCGAACCGCCGAACCAGATGTCTTTTGATGAATGGCAGCACTACACGATTAATGATGCCAAGATCTTGTCGAAACAGCATCGCTTCAGTTTTCACGACACACCGGAATTACCGAGTGCTGAGGCCTTAAAACAGGCCGAACTGATTTTGCGCTATACACCGCTGCGGGGACAAGATTTTCTGTACTTGCTGGAAGATGTATTCCATATGCTCTGGCAGAAGCAGACCGGAAAGTTGCGCACCCTGTATGTCATGGCCAGTCGCCATCATCAGCCACAGGATTTTCCCGAACGTATTTTTGACCAGACGCCCATACTGGCCAGCTATTTTAATTTAGGCGGACGCCAGTATCAGGCAGTCGATGACCTGTTGCGTCTCACCCGGCGTCTGGAGCAGCAAAAACTGCTGACCGGTAATCCGATTTTTATGATCGATCACATTGAATGGCGTGAGCATCTGATCAGTGATGCCGAAGAGCTGAACGAGATCCAGTCGATGGATCCGGAACTGGACTTGTATATCGCGCTGGAAGATCCGATTTCCTGGCTATTGCTTGCCTACATCAAGGAAGAGCTGGCGGATTTTTATAATATCCAGCTGAATGTCTATCCCTTGTCCTATCGTGGCCGGGACAAGTTTGACTGGAGTCTGGCTACTCGTTTATCCAAACGGACTGATGTTAAATTCACCCCGTTCTGCCGGCCGACCGAGCAGGCAATCGTACCTATGGCCCAGTTATTTTATAGCTGTCCTGAAGAACAGCGGATCGAGGCTATGTATGAGATTTTGCAAGCCGTGTGGACCCAAGGGGCAGACCTGTCTTATGCGCCACATTTCAGGCGTTTGCAACAGCAGTTAAATATTGTGGAGCTGACCCAGGATGATATTCTGGCCAAGTTGCAGGATAACGACATGCTGTGTGAAATGAAGTCGCAACCAAACTTTCCAGTGCTGGAATTACGCATAGATGATCAAAGTTATACATTTAATAGCTTATATCGGGTCTGGATGATTGAAAGTATTTTCAGTAATGTGTTAGAAGAAAAGTATAAGAGTAATCTCTGCACACGACAAAAAAATCATCCCCACCCGATTTTCATAGGTTTAGGGGTTAAAAAGCTAACTAACTGTCGAA
>NZ_JAYWYX010000037.1:0-13963 GCF_048147925.1 Acinetobacter sp. 226
GTGCTTGACTTGGAAATGTCCATATAGGACATTTCTATTTGGTTATTAGGTAGGACATTTCTACTTGGGAATAACACTCCCAGAGGGAGAAGGGCTGGGGTGAGGAAACCCTTTAATGCGCCTCATCCCAGTTTTTGCCTTTACCGACTTCTACCACTAACGGTACAGAAATCTGTAGTACCGATTGCATCACTTCAGCCAGTTTAGGTGCCAGTTCATCGGCAATGTCTTCATCGACTTCAAACACCAGTTCATCGTGCACTTGTAGCAGCATTTTGGCCTGATCTTTTGGCAACATCTTGTCGACTTCAATCATCGCCATTTTAATGATATCTGCAGCCGAACCTTGTAGCGGGGCATTAATTGCAGCACGTTCTGCCGCTTTACGTACCATCATATTACGGGCATCGATATCTGGGGTATATAAACGGCGTCCGAGCAGGGTTTCAACAAAACCCTGTTCTAATGCGACCTGACGGGTACGTTGCATATACTCATAAATGCCCGGATAACGGTGGAAATACTGCTTGATATAATCCTGTGATTCCTGACGGGTAAAACCTAACTGTCGGATCAGACCAAACTCGGACATGCCGTAAAGTAGGCCGAAGTTAACAGCCTTGGCCTGACGGCGCTGGTCATTGGTCACTTCTTCCAAAGGAATGCCCAAAACTTCCGCTGCGGTACGGCGGTGTACATCCTGACCATGAATAAATGCATCCAGCAGGGCTTCATCCTGAGATAAGTGGGCCATCAGACGCAATTCAATTTGTGAGTAATCGGCTGCCAGCAAGACACGGCCTTCAGGTGCCACAAATGCCTTGCGGATTTGACGGCCAATTTCGGCACGAATCGGAATATTCTGCAGGTTTGGATCAGTCGATGATAAACGGCCAGTTGCAGTCAATGCCTGATGATAACTGGTATGCACCCGGTGGGTATCAGGATTGGCCTGTTTGCATAAGCCATCGGTATAGGTACTTTTCAGCTTGGACAAACCACGATACTCCAGAATCAGCTGGGCAATCGGATGTTCAATTTTTTCCAGTACACTTTCACTGGTACTGTATTGTCCGGTGGTGGTTTTTTTACCGCCTTTTAGGCCCAGCTTTTCAAATAACACTTCACCGACCTGTTTAGGTGAGCTGACATTAAAGCTTTCACCGGCAATTTCCATAATCTGGTTTTCCAGATTTTGCATGGTGTTGGAAAATTCGCCCCCAAGCTGATCCAGAAAAGCCAGATCCAGTTCGATGCCGTTTTCTTCCATTTGCGTCAATACACGTGCGACCGGAACTTCAATATTGTGCAGAATATTCACCAGTTCCGGATGCGCCTGTAATTTGCTGCTCAAGACTTCATAAAGACGATAGGTGACATGTGCATCTTCTGCAGCATAATGTGCTGCAGTTTCAAGTGGAATCTGGTTGAAGGTCTTCTGTTTGGCACCTTTACCGGCCACCTGTTCATAAGTCGTGGTCAGATGACTCAAATACAGACGGGCTACATCATCCATGCCATGACGGGTCGCGACGGAATTCAGGACATAGGAAGCCAGCATGGTATCGAAATACCAGCCTGCCAGATGAATGCCATGATTTTCCAGTACATGTGCATCATATTTCAGATGATGACCAATTTTCTTTACAGACTCATCTTCCAGAATTGGTTTGATCTGCGCCAGAATTACTTCACGATTCAGTTGCTCCGGTGCGCCTTCATAATCATGTGCCAAGGGAACGTAATAAGCATCCTGCGCATCGAAGGCGACCGAGAAACCGACAATCTGTGCAATACGATAATCCAGACTGGTGGTTTCGGTATCAAAGGCAAAACGTTTTTCGGTACTTAAGCGCTCAAACAGTGTGTCCCAATCTTGTTGGCTTAATACCGTGTGATAGGTGGCTTGTCCTAACTGGTCATCACTGCTGGTCACAGACGCATGGTCTTCCAGAGGTTCTGGTGCTGTAACCGCTTTGGCGTTAATAGATTTTGCCGCCTGCTGGTAGTTTGAATTATTCGGGTTGTTCGGGTGATCTAAGGACTGCAGCTGATTACGGAATTCCAGCTCGGTGTACAAATGACGTAAGGTCTCGACATTCGGCTCACCCAGTTTTAAATCGTCATAACCAAAGTTAAGATCCAGATCGATGACAATACTGGCCAGTTGATGGTCCAGTGCAATGCCATCGACATGTTCTTTAATATTTTGGCCGACTTTGCCTCTGATCTTGTCGACATTTTCTAAAATGCCACCAATCGAGCCATATTCGTTAAGCAGTTTTGCTGCAGTTTTGGCACCCACACCCGGCACGCCCATGATGCCATCCGATGCATCGCCCATCAGGGTCAGATAGTCAATAATCTGATTTGGCCAAACGCCAAACTTTTCAAACACGCCGTCGACATCCAGCGGTTTTTCTTTAAAGCTGTCTTCCAGGGTAACTTTTTCGGTCACCAGTTGCGCCATATCTTTATCGCCCGTAGAGATCAGCACCTGATGTCCCATCGCCTCGGCACGTTTGGCCAGTGTCCCGATAATGTCATCGGCTTCGGCACCCGGCAAGGTATGCAGCGGAATGCCCAAAGCACGGATCAAGGCATGCAGATAAGGAATCTGTTCGGATAATTCCGTTGGCATGCTGGGACGGTCACCTTTATAAATCGGTGACAGCTCATGCCGGAAGGTCGGTTCTGGGGTATCGAAAATCACCGCCATATGGGTCGGTTGGGTCCGGCGCATCAGTTTTTGAATAGCAGAAATCGCACCACGAATTGCATTGGTATGTAAACCGGTTGACGTGGTTAATGGTGGCAGTGCGTGAAAGGCACGAAATAAAAAGTAAGAGCCATCGACCAAGACAAATGGTGGCATGTAATCAATTCCTTATTCAAAATACAGCGCTATTGTACGTGATTTTTACCGCGCTCGCTGAGACGAGTCTGAGTTTACAGCTTAGCGAATATCGGCCGAAGATGAAATAAGCAGCACAAGCTGTTGTATGATGGAGCGATTCAGGAAAGAGAAATATAAGAATGGCTGCAGGACGGAATGAGTTGCGCATGATCTGGCTGATTACCCTGCTGATTGCCGGGATCAGCGCTTGGTATCTGGGTTATCAGATTGTGACTTATCTGTGTGGTTTGGGGTTTATCTTTAGCGTGATGCAATATGTCACTGCGGTAGAAGCACCGCTGAATCAATTGGCCGGACAGCAGCAGATGTCCTTGGAGCATAACTCTAAAGTTCCTTTATATATTTCCTCAATTACTGCCATTGTTGGTGGACTGGCTGAACTGGATTGGCTGATGGGCATCGGGATTACGGCCTGGGTATTCTTTTTGCTCAGGTGGCTGCAACGTCTGGAAGGGCGTTTGATACAGCTGCAATCGCAATCCCATTCTGCCGATCCCTTACAGCGATCACCGGATCGATCCGATTCTGTTCCATTCGTGAAAACTGAGCCTGCCCAAGAGGTAAATGACTCTCCTCATCTGGTAGATCAACTGCAGCGCTGGCTTTTCCAGGGAAATCCAGTCTTAAAAGTCGCGATTAGTATTTTGGTGATTGGGATTATTTTGCTGCTGCGTTTTGCCACCGAGCACTGGCAACTCAGTCTGGCTGCAAAATTAGGCCTTGTTGCACTAGCAAGTGGGTGTATAGCAGAGCTGGGTTATCGCCTGATGCAGAAAAATCGGAGTTTTGCTCTGGCACTGGAAGGACTAGGTTTAGGTAGTCTGTTCCTGACCTTATTTTTTGCCTATTACAATCTGGTGATTCCCACGTTACCGTTGGCGACTTTGTTATTCCTCATTATTCTGATTATTACCCTGTATTTAAGCCTGAAACAGGAAAGCATCGAACTGGCTTTGATGGCTTTGCTGATTGCTTATCTGGCGCCGTTTACCTTGCCGACCCGCGATGCTTCTGCTGTTGAGCTGATCAGCTATTATCTGCTGATCAATATCGGGGTGGCAGTACTGAGCAGTTTCCGGCCATGGAAGATTCTCAATCAAATTGCCTTTTTAGTGACTGCGGTCGTGGGCGGGATATATAGCCTGATTCATGGTTATACATATGAGCGTTATGCCATGACTGCGCTGATTCTGGCACATAGTGCGCTGTTTATCTGGCTAGGTTTCCGCTTTAGCCAGTTGCTGGCACGACAGGATCTCTCACGTTTTCAGTTAAAACCGGTATTGGACTTAGCGCTGATTTTCGCTGCACCGATCACGGCATATATTTTTCTGTATCTGATTCATTTTAATCAGCCCAATCAAAAACTCTGGCAAGCCGGATTAAGCCTGTTCTTTGCACTGGTATTTGCGGCTTGCTGGACACTGCTGCGCCGTAAACAAACTATCCAGCTCATTTCGCAGAGCTATCTGAGCCTGATGCTGATTTTCCTGGCCTTGGTGCCACCGATCTTATTGACAGAACAATGGAGTGTGATTGGCTGGGCAGTTGAAGGTGTGCTGATTTATTTATGGGCCTTGGAAAAAAATGTCCGGGTAGCACACTATCTGAGCATGGGCTTATTACTGATGGCCGGATTCAGCAGTCTGTATTATCTGGTCGAGATTAATCCAACACCGCGAATCATTTTCTGGATTTTGAGTCTGTGCTATGTGGCAGTCGTGGTCATCAGCCAGCTTAAAAAGCAATACCAGCAGCAGATGGATAGTCTGAGTGTCAGTTTTTTAAGCAGCGTGAGTGTCGCGGCCAGCCTGATGCTATTTGCCTTGCTGGAAGATGAATTCCCGAGTCAGCATGCCTATGTGCTGAGTTTATTTATCATCACACTGGGTTATGTACTGTTCAATGAAATGATCCTGCGCAAAAATCAGGAATGGTCTTGGTTACTGCCGAAGTGGAGCGGCATCTCGCCTTTGCTGGTCATTGCAGCGATTCTGACCCTGGATCGCAGTCAAAATGCGGTGATTGTCTGGAATAGTGATCTGGAACGTGGAGTTTCTGCACTTTCAGCGATATTATTGGCCATTCTGTGGCTTAGACCGCTGGCTGGCTTGCAGCTCTCCAAGGAATGGATGAGCTTTGGTGTTTTTAGCAGCCTGGCTCTGGCAAGTTTATGCCTGATCCCGAACATGCCTTATCTGAGCATGGTGATTTTACCTTTATTATTCTGCCTGTGGTGCTATCGGCAGGATGTGCAGTCAGGCTGGCAGCAGCTTTGGCAAACCAAGAGCTGTTTATTGCTGATGGCAACTTGGCTGGTTTGTTCACAGCTGTTTAGCCAGCAAGCTTTTCAATATTACTGGCTGCCGATTCTCAATCCTTTTGACCTGATCAGTATTGCCATGTTTGCCAGTTTTATCTGGATGCTGTTACAGCAAATCAAGGTGGGACGTGATAAAGGCATGATTGCAGTTTTAATGGTACTAAGCCTGTTATGGCTTTCCAGTTATATTGTTTTAAGAGCTTTGCATGTGTACCTGCAGACACCGTTTAATGAGCTGGCATTATGGAACAATGCAACAGTTCAGCTCAGTCTGACCATACTCTGGGTATTACTGGCTTGGATTACCATGTGGACGGCGACACTCAAAAAACTGAAACCGATGTGGATTTTAGGCGGCAGTATTCTGGTGATTGTGACCTTGAAGCTCGTACTATTTGACCTGTCACATATTGGCACCCTGACCCGGGTGATTTCCTTCTTGCTGGCGGGCGGGGTAATGCTGCTGATTGCGTATATTGCACCGATGCCAGAGAAAACTGATTGATTGAATCCTCTCCTCTAAAAAAGGAGAGGGAATCTAAGGATTATTTCAGACCAGACTCTCTTTTGAGAGCCTTGTCATTCGCGTATTGATCAATTTCTTCATTTTCTAGAGGACGGGAAAGTGGAGGATCGACAAAGCCCATTTTTGGCACCGGAATTTCAATCTGGTTATCGACAAAGCCGTTACGAATCCGCTCCTGCATTTCATCACGTACTTTCAGATAGTTTTCCTGTTGGCACCACACCGCAAACAGCAGTTCAATCGAAGATTCACGGAACGCAGTAACGGTGACTGCCGGTTTCGGGTCGGCCAGAACCAGTGCATACTTGTTGGCAACATCCAGCAGAACTTCGCGCACCTTGATAATATCTTCATGAAAATTGATCGCCAGAGTAATTGGAATACGCCGTATCGGAAATTTTGACAGGTTCTGCACTGGTGCCCGAATCAGCTGTTCATTTGGCAACCGTACATAAATATTATCTTGGGTCAAAAGTTTAACCGAGAGCAGGTCAATCGAAATCACTTCACCTTCAATGGTATGCCCACGAATCAAGGTAATCTGGATAGTATCACCAACTTCAAAAGAACCTTCACCAATCAGGAACAGACCACTGATCAGGTTGGATGCCGAGGTTTGTGAAGCGAAACCCAGTGCGACCGTTAGAATTCCGGCAGCGCCAAGGAAGACACTGAGTTTAAAGCCAGCCTCTTTCAGGCTGGCCATCACAAATAGCAGGAAGATAAAATAGAAAATCCCGCGGCGCCAGACCAGTTTCTGATGGGCATTAAAACGTACCCCAATGGTCCGGATAAAGGTATTGGAAATAAAGCGTGCGATCAGGAAACCAATAAAGCACAACACCACCGCTACCAGAACTTCGGTCAGGCGGTCGGTATTGATACTGGTAAACACTCCCTTCAGGCTGTTGGTGACTTCGGTCGGAATATTTGAACTTGGCATCAGACGCCCTTAGAAAAATGAATCAAACATATTAAATAACGCACCTGCCGGATCGCGCGGTGGGTGCAGATAGGCCACTTCACCAGCATTGGGCGGCGTGCGGTTTTCGACTCGAATCCGCGGTGGACGGTCCGAACTTTCATGCAAGACCCGGATTTGTGAGGTCCATAAGCGGCCGGTACTTTCACTATAAAATAAAGGTAGAGCCGGTACAGGAACATTCATCCGGTCAAAGCGCAATTGCTGGTTACTGGTATTGTGAAATTCAATCGGTGTGACTGCACGAAAGGCCCGTGGATGTAACTGTTTCAGTTCGGTTCTGCCATCAACTGCGGTGGCATAGCAGATTTCCCCGGAACGGTGATTCGGTCCAAACCAAGTGTCTTTTGGCAAGATTACCGGTAAATCGAAAATGGGTGCACGCTGACCTTCGACAAAACCTGCAATCCATAAGGGGGTGCTGATATAAAGCGTACCGCGTTGTCCGGCAGGAATATAAATCGGATCGACTGGCTTGATCACCACAGAACGGTCTGCAAGACGTGGCATGAGTTGCAGGTTATTTTGTGTGGATTTGAACATATAGCGTTCAATTTTCACGGGCGGTGGAAAGGCAAAATTTGGATCATCAATCTGATGCCATTGCTGCTCATAATCGTATTGTACGGAAGGACGATAATATTCCAGTCGCCACTCCTGAATGCCTCGGGTCAGACGAAACAGCAAGGAGCCAAACTGCCAGGCTTTGGATTGATTTATTTCAAAATTCTGTTCTCCCCACCAGCGCATTTTTGCTATATTCGGGATTAATTCATCTTTATCTTGCGGCAATCTTGGCACCCTTTCTTGCTAAATCTTTGAAAACATACTTCACGCTGTCATATGCTTAGAGTACACTCAATTTAAATTTTTTCATCATTATTATAATTCGCGATGCAAGTACTTAAACAATTACAAATCCCATATAGCTTCGCCAAGCGCCATGGAGTGCTGTTGCGTTATGAGGGAGATCAGGCCTTTATTCTGCGTCGTGACAATACCTCCATGCTTGCATTGCAGGAAGCCCGCCGTCTGCTCGGCTATCCGGCCCATTTTCAGCTGTGTAGTGAACAGGAATTTAACCAGTTGCTCAGTTCCAGTTTTGCCGGCGATAGCGGGGAATCACAGCAGGTGGCTGCCGGCCTGGAAGATCATCCGGATTTACTCAGTCTGGCCGATTCCGTACCTGAAGCTGAAGACCTGATGGATCAGGAAGATGATGCGCCGATTGTGCGTCTGATCAATGCTCTATTATCCGAGGCGATTCGTGTCGGAGCTTCCGATATTCATATTGAATCTTTTGAGAAAAAACTGTCGGTGCGTTTACGGGTCGATGGCCAGTTACGCGAAATTGTCCAGCCACGTCGTGAACTGGCCCCGCTTCTGGTTTCACGGATTAAAGTCATGGCCAAACTGGATATTGCGGAAAAGCGTATTCCACAAGATGGCCGTATTTCCTTACGTCTGGCGGGGCGTGAAGTCGATGTGCGTGTATCCACTTTGCCTTCTTCTTATGGTGAACGGGTGGTGATGCGTCTGCTGGACAAGCAGGCTGGCCGTTTAAACATGACCCATTTGGGCCTAATGAATAAGGACTATGATCGACTCAAGACCCTAGTGCATCGTCCACATGGAATTATTCTGGTGACCGGCCCGACGGGTTCGGGTAAAACCACCACCTTATATGCGGCACTTTCTGATCTGAATGACGGTTCCAAAAATATTCTTACGGCTGAAGATCCGATTGAATACCAGTTAGAAGGGATTGGTCAGACTCAGGTTAATACCAAAGTGGATATGACTTTTGCCCGTGCGTTAAAAGCAATGCTGCGTCAGGACCCAGATGTAGTCATGGTCGGCGAGATTCGTGATCTGGAAACTGCAGAAATTGCGGTACAGGCTTCATTGACGGGGCATCTGGTGTTATCCACCTTGCATACCAATACTGCTATTGGTGCAGTGACCCGTCTTAAAGATATGGGAATTGAGCCATTTTTGCTTTCAAGTTCCCTGATTGGCGTGATTGCACAGCGTCTGGTCAGAACCCTATGCCCACATTGTGCAACCTGGCGTGAAGCAGATGCTTTTGAGAAGAATCTGTTTGAACATATTGAACATCCCCAGGATTTAAAACTCCCTCAACCGCAAGGCTGTGAGCGCTGTGGCAATATGGGCTTTAGCGGGCGTACCGCAATTTATGAAATTGTGTCCGTCGATGATCATATGCGTCGTTTAATTCACGGCAATGCAGCTGAATATGAAATAGAAAGCTATGCCCGACAGTCATCAGGCTCCATTCGTGATGATGGTTTACGCAAAGTATTGGCAGGAAAAACTACGATTGAAGAAGTATTGCGAGTGACCAACGAAGCGGCAGACTAATCTTTTAATCTATTACTTTCATTATAAGGATCGTCAGGACTTTTGGGAATTTACCAAAGGCTGGCGATTTTTTTCATGAGCTGGGCACGAAGTGATGCAGTCGGATTGCCCGGATTACGCAAAGCTTCATTTTCATAAAAGT
Organism: Acinetobacter sp. 226; assembly: GCF_048147925.1. Lineage (NCBI taxonomy): Bacteria > Pseudomonadati > Pseudomonadota > Gammaproteobacteria > Moraxellales > Moraxellaceae > Acinetobacter > Acinetobacter sp. 226. The sequence continues at coordinate 9,273 of NZ_JAYWYX010000037.1, forward strand.
TCTGCCAAGTCTGACTCATTTCTAAAGTCAGTCCTTCCTGTTTCATTGTTTCAACATCTGCCTGAGTGATATTGAAAAAACGGGCTTGCGCACCATCGGGACCTGTTCCCCAGCCGATAATTCCTTGACCAAATTCGGGTAAGTTCATGTTGTTTGGGGTAGGTGGAATGGGCAAGCGTTCAATCTCTGTGTTGACCAGAGAATTTACCTGTGGGCGGATTTTTTCTGAGAGATGAAGATCTGCAAAAGAGGCGGTAGCAACGGTCAGTAAGAAAGAACTTAAAAGAACAGGTTTGAACATCAATATAAATCAGATAAATGCAAATAAGAATCATTATATATAATTTCTTAAGTTTTTGCTGTTGTTTTGAAAAGGAAGCTGGATGTTCAGGGAAAGTGAAGCAACTAAAAGTTGAAATTTATAATTGAAGCTTGGCTATCCTGAAACTCTTTTTCAGGATAGCAGTTAAGCAAAAAAGTTTAGGTAATGACGTTTAAGTTCACATCAATATTATTACGGGTCGCATTTGAGTATGGGCAGACGATATGAGCCGCGTCTACCAGTTTTTGCGCTTCTTCCTGATCCATGCCTTCAAGATGAATATTTAAGGTCACTTCAATACCAAACCCGGTAGGAATCGGTCCAATACCGACATCACCTTCAATAAAAGCATCTTTAGTCATATTGAGCTTGTCGCGATTGGCCACAAACTTCATGGCACCCAAAAAGCAGGCTGAGTAACCTGCAGCAAACAGTTGTTCTGGGTTAGTTCCACCGCCTGGGCCGCCCATTTCTTTGGGCACCGCCAATTGTACATCCAGAATCTGATCGTCAGAGGTCGCATGGCCATCGCGACCGCCGGTGGCTTTGGCATGTGCGGTATATACTGCTTTTTCTAATGACATGAGATAAATTCCTGCTTATTTTTTATGGAGCTTTCATGCTCAGCTATTTTGCTCGAAGAATAAGCAGGGATTTTGTTATTTTATGCAAATATAAAAAAGTTTTTAAGAGAGCTGGAGCAATTTACGATGTTGCATTAAAGGCATGGATTCACGCACTTTTTGTTGTTCGTTTAAATCAAAGTCTACCGTAATCAGACCTGCACCCTCTGCATGGATCATCTGCAGAAGCTGACCGCGACTGTTGGTGGCAGCTGCATGACCCCAAGTCTGACGTTTTTCACCATGCCAGCCTTGCTGGGCTGCACCAAGCACCGAGCATTGGGTATCCATAGCACGTGTTTGCAGCAGAAGCTGCCAGTGCATTTCACCGGTGGTATAGGTAAATGCAGAAGGTGCAGTTAAAAGATTTGCACCTTTGGCCCGCAGGTTTAAAGCCAGTTCCGGAAAGCGCAGGTCATAGCAGACCATTAAACCGATATTGCCAAAAGGGGTCTTTGCTACTACCACATCTGTACCAGGCTCAAAGAACTTGGATTCCTGATAACCACCAACTGCATCACCAACTTGTACATCAAACAGGTGAATTTTGTCATAACGCGCTTCAGTGCGTTCTGGACTGATACAAAGGCTGACAGTACGTACCCGACCGTCTTCAATGACTGAGCCGTCTGGGCGATAGGGACAGGGTAAGGTCCCAGCCACAATCCAGATTTCATATTGATGGGCAAGCTGTTCAAGACGTTGCTGAATGGCTTCAAATTGGGCAGCAGTTTCGCACTGTTTTCCTGCGGCAAAACAGACAAAATTTTCAGGGAACACAATAAGTTCAGCGCCATTGGCCTTACTTTGTTGAATTAAAGATTCAATCTCCATGAAATTGGCATTAATTTCATTTTGAGAATTCATTTGTACAACAGAAAGTAAAGTCATAGTGTCCTCTTGGAAGATGGTTATACCTTTTGTTCGGAAACTTTATCCAAACTATCTTGCTCTTTCTGTAACTGTTTGACTAAAGGTTCAAACATGTTCTTGTTGCTTTGATTCAGCTTCATCAAGGTTTTATGCGCATCCAGAACAGTATTCAACATATTCTGATGGGTAATATGTTCTTCCATCAGGGCGCGTGTGCATACATTGGGATCGCCACAATAATTCAGGATTACAAACACTTGGCTCAGTCCCATACTGTTGGCCAGAGTGGTAATGTCAGAATTGGTAGAAAGCATAACAGCTTGAATATTATGTACTTGTTTGAGCTTTAGGCCTAGCTTTGCCAGAACACCCAGTACAGTACTGTCAATAAAAGTGGTTTCGGTTAAATCAACGATAGCGCCAACTACGTTGTCTTGCTGTTCAATTCTGTTCAGTAATTTGTCTAGACTAATACAAGACTGGGCACGCACTTCGCCGATAAGCTTAAAAATATGCGTTCCATTCAGACTTGCATATTCAACATGACCTGTTGACATATAAATGCCATTTGCAGAGAAGGATATTAAATTATCCCATAGGGTCCATGGATACTCAAGTGGCCGAAAGTAGTAATCAAATTAAGTGCTTATAAAGTCTGTAAATATAGTATTAATTCACTCTTATAAAACTTAAAAAGGCGATATCATCGGCCACATGTTCTGGTACCTGAAAAGACTGATGCTGTAAATGGTGTAATAATTGCGAGAATTGTTCATTTAATCCGCCATCAAAAGGCTCCAGTGCACCATCTGAACAAATAATAAAACGGGAATTTCGGCTTAATACCCATTCATTTTCCTCAACCTCAAGCTCTTCAGTCAGACCTAAAGGGAAGCTGCTCGTAGCAAAAATTTTAGGTTCTTGATTGGGTTCAAATATAATGGGTGGCGGATAATGTCCGGCACTGGACCATTTCAATACGTGGGTTTCCAGATTGAGAATTCCAGCAATCATGGTGATGTGTTTTTCAATATTCTCCTGCATCAGCATTCCGTTAAGCTTCTTGATCAGCTCGCGCGGGGTTTTGGAGCGTCCATGAAAAGCAGCCATCCAGGAGGTCAGCAAACTGCTCGTCACTCCATGTCCCGACACATCGGCTAAATAGAAAATGACTTCTTTATCGCTAATTTTCCAATAATCATACCAATCTCCTGAAAGATAGGCAGAAGGCTGAAAATAGGTTTCGACCTTATAATTGTTTAGTTCAATCGCATTCGGTAACAATCTTTTTTGTAATTCTGCTGCAGAGGGAAGATCCCGGCTATCCTGGTTACGCTTGTATTGTGCGTCAATTTTTTGCAGCGCCAGATCTGGATTATCAGGAAGTTTATTCCAGATCCAGCCGGCTAAAGCTCCTTGTTCCCAAGCTTGAGCTAAAGCGGTACCTTCATTCTCTAAGGCCAGTACAATCGTAGGCAGATTCCATTTGTATTGCAGATAGTCATGCACATCTGCAATCGCGATAATCGTAGAGTCATAAAGTTCATGATCATCCAGATAGATCATCTGAACATGCGGAAGCGTATCAAGCACTTGATCTAAATAAGGAATATCACGAGTCGGTTGAATGAAGTACATAAAAAAGTGATTCAATCCCGGGATTGGTTATAAGAGCTACTATAACAAGCAAAAGATGGCTAGCGAAGAGATTTCACTAGTAATCATACATGAAACATAAACTTAAGGAGCGTCGGGGGAAGATTCAATAGTGTCCTCACTAAAAGGTACATCATCCGAATTTTCATCTTCAAAATCATCTTCCAGGAATAGAGTATCCTGTTCTGTGCCTTTCTTTTCTGCAATCGTATAGTTGGTGCGTTGCAAATAAATATCGCGAATCTGTGCATAACGATCACCCGTCAGTACCCCTTCAACGTCCAGTAGTTCCGACCGAGTATCAACCACACGCCAAAACTGGTCACTCCAGTAAAGACCGTCGTTATCTTCGAGAATATATTTTTGTGGACGGGCCTGGCTATCTACAACGCTACCAATTACTCCACGAACAGAACTTGGACCTAAAAATGGCAGCATGATATATGGGCCGGAAGGCACCCCATAATAACCTAAAGTAATTCCAAACTTTTCATCTTCATGACTTAAGCCCAGACGACGTGCCGGGTCTGCCAGCCCTAAAGTAGTTAAGGTATTAATCGTGAAACGGCCCAAAGACTTGGCGGCACGAGCAGGACGACCCTGAATCAACTGGTTGACCACATTCCAGGGTTCACCCAGGTTACTGCGGAACTGGTTATAACTGCCGCGAACATCTTGAGGAACCTTTTCCACATATTGTACGGCTACAGGACGTAACACAGTGCGGTCAATGACATCATTAAACTGATAGATCTTTCGGTTTAATGGCTGAAAAGGATCTTTAACCTCTTCGGCCTGTGCTGCTCTAGCATCGACTTTCAATTGTGTCTGTAATTGTTGGGCTTTATTCGAGATTTTCGTTCTAAGCGGTGTTTTTGCAGGCTCGTCGTTTAGATTTTCCACATCGGTAGTCGTCTCAGCAAAAACCTGTGGGGTTATGGCTAAAGAAAATAAACATATAGAGAAGTAAATAGAACGATGCATAAAGTAACCTGAGGCCTTTTCTGGGTAAGTAGCACTACTTATTAGGATGAAAATAATAAACGTTATATTCACGAATAGACATCATTTAAGCAAATTTGTATAAAAAATGAATGAAAACACACGAAAAGATTAAAAAATATACATACAAAATGATTTTTTAAAAAATGGGGTTGCAAGGGATGTGAAATGCTGTAGAATGCACATCCATCGGCGGTGATGAAGATTAAAACTTC
>NZ_JAYWYX010000038.1:0-13491 GCF_048147925.1 Acinetobacter sp. 226
CAGAATTTAAAGACGAAGCTATAAAATTAATTACTGAACGAGGATATTCTGTCACTGATGTAGCGGAACGTTTAGGTAACAACCACGCATAGTCTTTATACCTGGATCAAGCGTTATGCTCCTCAGGAACCTAAAATCACAGAATCTGGCGATCCACTTGCGGAATTGGCAAAGCTAAAAAAAGAACTTCAAAGAGTCACGGAAGAAAGAGACATATTAAAAAAAGCCGCGGTGTACTTCGCAAGCCAGTCCAAGTGAGGTATGCCTTTATTCAGGACAACCAGCGTATTCATTCGGAAATTATATTGCTGAATAAGCCTTTAATGATAGGTTTGTGCAACAAAGCCGATTCCAGCAATTAAATTGAATCTCAAACCGAGTCTTTTGCCTCTATTTCGATAACGCTCAGCAAGGATTTTGAAGGTTTTCAGACTGCCAAATACATGCTCAACGCCTATTCTTCTTTTATTGATTTCCTGATTATAGATTTTGAGTTCAGGATCCAATTTACAGTGTCTTTTGGCTTTTAAGGGCAACAGGCTATTCGGATACAAAGTATAAATCCCCTGATAGCTTTTATCTGCAAGGATAAAAGCTCCAAAAGGAATCTGGTTTAAATTGCGTTTGAACAACTCGAAATCATGTACTGCACCGCGACTGGTACATAAACTCAGAATTTGCTGAGTTTTATAGTGAATCATGGCCTGTACTTTGAAGGTATGGGTCTTTTTCTTGCCGCTATAGCTTTTTTTCTGTTTTTTTAGGCCTTTGGATTGGAATTTCTGTGGCATCCACGATCACAACATTCCAGTCGATGCCTTCACCTTCGGGTAAACTCTTCGGTAAATTAAACAGATTGGAGTGAATCAGGCAGTCTTCAACATGGTGTACAATTCTTGAGGCTGTGGGCTCTGAAACCCCGTAACTCGTAGCAACGTGAAATAAGGTTCGGTATTCCCGCTAATAGCTCAGACAGAACAGAACCTGATCCTCCAGGCTTAACTTGGGCGGCCTGCCTTTAGCAAGGACATGTATTTTTAATTGGTCAACCATCCAATAGAAGGTTGACCATGAGATGCCCGTGTATCGCTTGAACTGAGGATCAGAAAGCTTGTTTGAATCGATGTATTTCATCCGCAGATTATGCACGAATGCCAAGAAATCTGGAGTGCAAATATTAACCAAAAAGAAGACCATTTTTTGATTTATGAAAGAGATCTATTAAACGGTCAATGTAAATTTATAACAATAGATGGCGATCTTGTTTACTACAACCAGGGCTTTAATTTCAGCCTATTTGGATGAAGTAAAAACTCTTTGATGAATCTAAATTTGCTGACCACTTTTGGATTTAATTAATTAAACCTATTTGTTTAGCTGCATAAATTGCCTTAGTACGGGAGTTCACTTCCAGCTTTTGATAAATTTTTTTAATATGTGCATCTACAGTGTATTTTGAAATATTAAGCTCCAAGCCAATTTCATAGCTGCTCGATCCATTGGAGATGCAAGTCAATATTTCTATTTCTCTTTGTGATAAATTGGTATGAACGTGCTCATGGCTCATCGGAAAATCACTCAATGATTTTTTAAATTTACTTAGAATTTTTTTTGCGATATGTGGGTCGATAATAGCACCACCTTTCAGCATTGTTCGTATGGCAAACATCAATTCAAAATCATCTGTTTCTTTTAAGACATAACCTGTTGCACCTACATTTAAAGCTTTATAAATAACATCTAAAGTATTCCATTCGGAAAGAACCATAATAGGTACAGTATTTGTACTTTTTGCACGAATATGCATAATAAAATCGATGCCATTGCCATCCGGTAAATTTAAATCTACCAGCATAAATTGTATGGAATTTTTACTGCAAATATTTACAGCAAAATCTATGGTTTGAGAATAGAAGATATCTTTTTCTTTATAACCAAAAGTCTGTAAGACTTTAGAAATCCTCAATTGGTGAGTAGGATCATCTTCTAAAACCAGTATTGGCTTGAGCAATGGCGTACTGAAATTAAACATTTTACCATCCATTTGATTTACATAGATTCTCTTCCTTTAGCCATAGAATTGCTATCCCTAAAATTTGGGATTTTTATATAATTTATTTCAATCATATACAATTATTACAAAAAAGTGAACCACTTAACAAAATTCAAAGATATCAGTTCATTTAATGCATCCGTTATATATTTAAAAAGTCCGCCTTTTAAAGCAGACTTTAAACATCTTCAATGACGGAATTAAATACGAACTAATGTGCGCAGCGAAAGTTAAATTCAAACGATTTCATTTATTCCTCAACATTTTTCATCGTACATTTTTTAGAGTTTTCTATAAAATCGACATTTGCGTTCACTAAACCTTTAGGTCTTGCACATTGTATCCATTGCAAATCATTAACACGCGGTACTGCCTTATCGAATTTTTGCTGAGCAAAATAATCATAAAAATTTGAATATTTTGGATCTAGATTATTTTTATTCTTGGTATAAATTCTATTTAGCTCACGAATATCTGCTAACTGTGAATTCTTAAAACCAAACCATTGATTGTTTGGTGTAGGATTTGTATTTTTGACAATATGGTTTTTATCTGCACCAGCAAAGCCCATGCTGTGTGTACCTAAGTTTGAAATGTATTTAACTGCAAATACATTTGGCATATCTGCTAAATGCGGTGCTTTATCAATTTTTTTATACCGTGTTTCATCATGACGGCTGACTGTTAAATAAACTGGTTTATCATTTTCCATCCACAACACTGCATGTTCCCAATCATGAATATGACCGAATACACCCATATCATGCACTGTATATAAACCGAAAATTCGAGCTTTATATTTAGAATTTTTTGATTGGACTTCATTATAAAGTATATAAGAATGATCTAATTGATTTTTTAATTGACATACATTTTTATAATCCTTAAAGAAATTAGTTGTACTGCTAATACCTGCATTTTTTTGAATGAACTGATCGGTTCTATTTTTATAAAATGGCGATGAAGCTAAACAGCCAGAATCACTAAATGCAAATACTACGCGGCCTTGATCAATATCTGCTGGCGCGTTCAATGTATCAGGCAGACTATAACATGACCGGTCATCATTTTTACACGTATTGCCCCCCCAATTGGGTGCTGTATAGGCATAAGTGGATAAAAGACCAAGACCACTTGCAAGTAACATTGATGCTATTTTAACATCCTTCATAATACTGAGCTCTTATTCAATCATTTAATTTGAAATATGCCTGAGATAAAACTGCTTACAATACTTAAAATTAGGTATATAACAAAAAATAATAATAACTATGATTGGATTAAAAGATTAAGGAATACTCTCAAATGAATATTTTTTTAGTACTTAGTGGTATTTTAAGTTTTGTTGTCTGGTCTCATACAGCCTTTGCTGCGAACTGTACTATTACAGCTGATGCAAGCACTGTGAATTTAAACTTAGCAACTTCATCAGTAAGAACAAATGTATATTTTAAGAATTGCATCAACCGAGTTAGGCCTAGCTTTCAATGGACAAATACTATAGGGAATAATGGTGCTTTCTATTTAAACAATCAAGCCAGCACATCCATCCCAGTACCTTTCTACGCTAGAATTGGCGGTGAATGGGATAATACTAATCCAATCGTAGGAGCAAGCCAATCTGCTGCTCCTGCTTCAATTAATTTTGACCGTTTCTTTTCTTCATCTGTCACCACTAAAAATTTGACAATGTATACACAATTTTCTCTGGCAGACTTTGAAGATTTGTCTAAATACCCAGCAGGAACGTATAAGACATCACTGATTTTTAATGCTAACGAATTTTAGCTAATCAATCATATTGATATTCAGAATACCTAATTATAGTTATTTCTGAATGAATTATTAAATTTTAGAATTATTCATATATTCAATATTTGAAAATATATATTTTTTTTAACTTAGAGATTTAACAATGAATTCATTGCTCAAATTATCCAGTCTACTCTTATTAAGCATGGGGGCTTTTGCGGCGCATGCTGCGTCACAAAGCGTAACGGTCAACTACACCCTTACCATACCTACAGTATGTACACTATCAGGTAACGGTACATCCATTAACAAAACTCTGCCGCATGAGGGTACCGCAGTAAATCAAAGCATTGACGTGAAATGCAATGTCCCTTATTCAATCAAAGCGCAATCTGCAAACTCAAAAGGGGTAAACCAGTCTGCAGTGATCAGTACTGCTAACCCAACGCTAAATATTCCTTATAACATCACACTGACTGGCGGCCCGAATGCGGTAAATGTCAATAGTGGCGTCCCTGTAACTGTTGCGCCATCTGCAACAACCAGAACCGATAGCTATACTCTATCTGCAAAAACACCTACAGTTATTGCAATTGAAGATTATATTGCAGGAATCTATACAGATGCTGTCATGGTAGAAATCAGCTACTGATCCTACAGGCGTGTATGCGTAGGATCGTCAACCGCATACATGCCTCATATTTATTCCTTAAAGCCTTGAGTTAAGGCTCTGATCTTTTGGCTTGACGCAACAGCATTGCGGCATAGTTTACACGCTATTAAAAGCCATCTTTACTGCTGATTTGCAAATAAAATACTGCATGGTTTTGGGGAACCTTTATGTCTCATTCATCATTAAAATACTTGTGCTTTTTAGCCAGCATCGCTGGCCTGATGACGGCAACTGCCTATGCCAATGTCACAATTTACCCAGTTAAAATGCAAATCAATGGGGAAAATCGCCAGCGTACAACAACTATCAACCTTCATTCTTCTGCGGACGAAGCACCCAAGAATTACGAAGTCAATGTTTATAAATGGACTCAGGATGAAAATGGTAATGATGTTCTGACACCAGATAATCAGCTCGTAATTAACCCTGCTTCATTTGTACTAGAGCCCAACAGTAAACAAATGATTCGTATGGGCTTTAAACAGTCGATTTCAGAAATGAACTTGCAAAATGAAGAAGCTTGGAGGATTAAAATTTCGCCATTGCCAGATGCAAAAAAATCAAACGGCATTAAATATGCCTATGGTTTTAATATACCGATGTTTGCAGGCAAAGATTTTAAGCCGGATATGTCATTCCATTTGGCAAAAAAAACAAATAATCAATCTTTTATTAATGCCAAAAACTTAGGCACTGGACATTTCCAAATCATAGGCTTTACGCTGCAAGACTCGTCTGGAAACAGCATTTTCAAATCTAATGAAATGAAATATGTTTTGGCACATCAACAGGTGCAGCTGAATATTCCAGCTTTTAAACCACAGCCCGGACTCAAGCTGATTTTAGACACCGCAGATGCAAAATCGTTAAAATTTGACATTGCGGAGCAAGAATAATGAAAATTCAAACGAAAACAGTACGCAATATCGTCAAATCCCCTTCTGTCTTAATTTTAATCTGCTGTAGCCTTCATTCACAGCATAGCCTTGCTCAATCGATCTCTGTGGGAACAGTAACTCCTGAAGCTGCACCAGACTTGCCTGAACAACATTCACTTGCGAATACGCCTAAAGCGGAAAATGCTATTTTAGGACTTTGGATCAATGGTGTAGATCTTCAGCAAGAGACATTCATTCTCAATATGAACAAGCAGCGTTATATTGAATGCAGCATTCTTCAGCAAGGCTTTGTCAATACCGCTCAATTGAGTATGTTAAAACAAGATAATATTCAATATTGTTTAATTGAAAATGCTGGCTTCAGCAGTGAAATTGATACACAGAAGCAACTATTTAAACTGAATATTCCTGCGCAATATATGCTCAAGCAAAAGCTCTCCTCACAGCAGCGGTATTTACCTGACTTGCCTAATTTGGGAGGTTTTATTAACTATAATGTGTATTTTCAGGATGGTGATTACAGTAAGCAAGCCAATGCTTCAACTGACCTGAATTTATTTTGGAAAAATGCGCTGTTTAACAGCAGCCACATGTTCCGTAAAAACTATAATGATCAGCAAACCTATTTTCAAAAAAGCAGTCGTTTAAACACGTCCTTAAGTTTTGAGTTTCCTGAGCAAATGACCACCTTAAAATTGGGTGATAATGTCAGCAACTATACTGGACTAAATCAATCTTTCTATTTTGGTGGTCTAAGCTTCGGCACTAACTTTAGTAGACGCCCCAATTTTACCTACTGGAATACACCATCTGTTCAAGGTAGTGCCTTAACACAATCGACTGTAGATTTATTGATTAACGGTTCACAGGCCTATAATGCCAAAGTAAACCCTGGCCAATACAATATTGACAGCAATATTGGTTTTTCAGGTTTAGGCGATGCTCAAATTATTGTCAAAGATATTTTGGGCAATACTACAGTGCAAAATATCTCGGTTTTTGTCGATCAACGGCTGCTGCGTCCGGGGCTGACAGATTATAATATTTCCGCTGGTAAACTGCGCTATAACTATGCTTATGACGACAATGATTATCGCGACTGGTTTGGCAGCGGCTATATCCGCAGAGGCATAACAGAGTCAACAACTTTAGGTGCAACAGCAGACTACAGTAAAAAACTGGAAAGCGCCGGACTGATGTGGAGCCAATATCTCTATAAGCTGGGATTACTGGAAGTCAACTCTGCCTACAGCCATGCAGATGAAGCAGGTTTAGAGGGCTATACGGTCAATACTGAGTTTAAGCGCAATACACAAAATTACAGTGTTGGCCTGCGCGCGCAGTATTATAGTTCAGGCTTTCGTATGCTAGGTTTAGAAGAGTACAGTGATAACAGCTATCTTCCTCAGTGGGAAAACCAAATCTATGTATCTAAAAATCAGATTCCCTATCTGAACAATCTTTCGCTCAGCTACATTGAACGAAAATACCGTGATGAGTCAAATTCAAAAGATCAACAGCTGTTCAATTTAAGAACCAGCCGTACATTGACACAAAACCTATTTGGCAGCTTGGGCATCTCCTATGATGCTAAAAGCAATGACCGTGCCAGTGTTGATTTCATGCTTAGCTACAACTTCGATGACCGCAAGCATTCCATCACGCTAAATCAGCATGATGATGATGAAACCAGCGTACAGTTCAATAAATACAGTTACGAAAATACAGGTTTTGACTACAGCATCGGCACAAGCCGCTGGCATGATGTTTATTCAGGCAATGCATCTGCAACTATGAAAACGAATGTCGGCGATCTTAATATGCAATACTTGCAAACAGATGACCAAAAATATTACAGTGCCAATTATATGGGTTCATTGGTGTGGCTAGGCAAGCGCTTAGATTTGAGCAAATATATCTCGGATAGCTTTGCACTGGTTCGTGTTGAAAATAGCCCAAATGTCGATATTTACAGTAATGGTTCATTTATTGGAAAGACTAATAAAAATGGTGAAATTTTCAGCTATAACCTATATGGCTATACTGAAAATAGTATGGTTTTTGATGACAGTCAGATCAGCATTGAAAACAGTTTCACTCACTCTTCTCGCTCGATTATGCCAATCAACCAGCGTGGATATATCATTGATTTCCCAATGGGAAAAATTGCAAGCCACAACATTACCTTTAAATTTATTGATCAAAATCAGCAGCCGCTTGAAAGCGGAAGCATGGTAAACATTGAAGGAATTGCACAGGGTAAATATCCAATTAACAGTCAAAACTTAGTGACTGTTTACGGTCTAAACCCACAAAGCTATTCTATTAAAGTACAAACGTCTAATCAGACTTGCTCAAGTCAGTTTACCTTAGAGCCTGATATAGCTAAGGATGAAATAGTCGTTTTAACTTGCCAATAAAGTACAAAAAAAGGAGCTGTCAATCAGCTCCTTTTTACTGACTTATAAAATGATTTGGATTGTTCAACAATCCAAGATCTATTGTTTAATCCTGCTGTAACGCGTCATTCATACGCAGATACAATCATACTAGGTTCTATAATTTGCATAATAGAGGCATAGGGATTCATAGGTATATTTGGATTCCCGTTCTCCGACTTAAAAATAATCCTTCCATTTGCAAAATTATTTCATTTAAAATCAAGCTTAACCTGTTTGCTACATCAGGTAAGCCTTGCTTATAAAAATGGCTTTGATCTGCTGTGATTAGGTGTACAGGCATATTGGGTGATTTACGCATTGTGCGCCACCGCCAAGCGGATATAGTTCTGAAAATATGCGCTTCAATGTCTTTCGGAATACTGCGCATCACCCCACCCTAGCTTGAATACCATGCGCAAATTAATCATCAAAACACTGTGTATCAAAATCTTTGAATAAGAAGTTATTATTCAAAGTTGGCATGCCTCATCAAAACCGCTCCAGTGAGTATCCAATATTTTCTTTGAAATATCATGAAATTTATCTATATATTTTTGTTCAAAAAAAATATACTTTACAAAATTAGTCTTTGATTTTTATATTTTATTCATTCTGACTAAATATCAAATTTATCCAACTTTTAAAATAAATGAATGGGGAAGCAAGTGTAATGGCTCTGGGATTTGCTCAAACTTCATTTAAGCTAAATCATGACGCTTTTATCATGGCAGTCTTCACTTGTTTCATTTTATGTATAGGATTGTTCAATACGGCATTTGCTGCTTCAACTATTCAACATCCCAAAGATGTATGTCAAACAATAATACAGAGCATAATGGCAGCTCAGGGCAACGTAAATCAGGAAATGCAGCGCCCTGTTCAAGGCTGGGTTAACCTTGAAAAATTACCGGATCGCTGGGAAAAACGTTGGCCCGAGTTTCATGGTATAGCTTGGTATAAGATTCACTTTAGCTACACCTGTGACACTAATATGTCCAATCCACCGCTTAGTTTTGCTATAGAGGGAATCACACAAAGCGGGAAAATCTTTTTAAATGACGATTTGCTATGGCAAGACTTATACCTAAAAGAGCCAGCATCCCGCAGCCAGTATATGCCCCGTATATGGAATTTGCCCACATCTAGCTTAAAGCAAGGTCAAAATACCTTATGGATACAAGTATATGGAAGTATTACGCAAAAATCCGGTTTAGGCCATGTTGCTTTAGGCAATTATCCAAGCACATACAGTCTGTACAAAAAATGGCTTTTAGAAAAAAGAACACTTCCTGAATTCAATACGATGGTCAACATTGTAGTGGGAGTGTTTTATCTTTTGGCATGGCTGGCCAACCGCAAAGAAAAAGCATTCTTATGGTTTGCAGTGACCGGCTTAGGATGGGTTATTTACAGTTTTTGCTTTTTATATACCGACCCGATTTATTTTCTTTCCTTTATCAACATTGACCGTTTACAGAATATTATCTTCTGTATTTATACAGTCACGGGCTGTTTAGGTGCTTGGTACTTTGCAAATAAGTCATTTCCACGTATCCAAAAATTACTCTTTATCTTCTTAGCTGTGGCTACTGTTTGTATTACTTTGGCACCAACCAATCAAGTCAGTACAGTAATACAATTTTTCTTTTCAGTTGCTGTTGTCATCTTTTTATTAAAATGTATTACCTATCCTTTTATTGCTTATAAATCAAATTCTCCAGAAACTTATTTACTAGCCGTATTGTATTTAATCTACTTACCCATAGCTTTTAATGATGCGCATTTTATGTTCACTATGGAGGGGCGCCCGCTTTCACCTTATACTGGGCCTTTTACCACCATGGCGCTTGGCGCTATTTTAGCTATGCGTTTAGCCCGAAATGCACGACAAATTGAACGCTTTAATAAAACACTTGCGGAAAATGTAACTCAAGCCAAGCAGGAGTTGACGGCGTCATTAGGGCAGCAGCATAAGCTTTCGATCGAAAATGCTCGGCTGCAAGAACGCATTCATTTATCTCATGATTTGCATGATGGCTTAGGTGGCTCTATTGTCCGCTCAATCATCACAATGGAACAAAATGATAAAATCACTAAACCACAAGTGCTATCTATATTAAAAATGCTGCGCAGTGATTTACGACAAATTGTTGACTCAGGTTCCAGCTTCTCCTGCAAAGTCCCTTCTAATCCTATGGAATGGGGAGCGCCTATTCGCTATAGATTTATCCAACTCTTCGAGGAAATAGATATCCGTTCACACTGGAACTTTGAAAAAACATGGAAAAATATCCCTATATCTCTGCAATGCCTTACATTAACAAGAGTTCTAGAAGAGGCTCTCACCAATATTGTCAAACACAGCCAAGCATCAGAAGTTAACATATCTTTGACGGAGACAGAGAATAATAAACTGATGATGTGTATTTTAGACAATGGTATTGGCTTTAATCCCAAAACAGTAGAAGCTGGACTGCATGTTGGACTGCAAAGCATGCAGGCGCGCATTCATCGTTTGGGTGGCGAGTTTAAAATTGATTCACAGCCCGGTAAAACCTCAATTCAAGTACTTTTACCTTTGACCATTAATAAAATAAATAGAGATGTTTTCTGAATTGATTAATGCTTGCTGATATGAGAAGAA
Source organism: Acinetobacter sp. 226 (assembly GCF_048147925.1). Lineage (NCBI taxonomy): Bacteria > Pseudomonadati > Pseudomonadota > Gammaproteobacteria > Moraxellales > Moraxellaceae > Acinetobacter > Acinetobacter sp. 226. The sequence continues at coordinate 10,463 of NZ_JAYWYX010000038.1, forward strand.
GTTGGTTTTCAAATAGATTTTAGCAGCAAGGTTCTTCATTTCGAGATTCTTTTACTAAAAAAGAAGCGCTCAAAATAGCTATGATTAACAAAGCCCATAGGGTCTATCTTTTCAAGCTATGAAGTCGCAATTTTTACTAGGTTCATGAACCGAAATTTTTCTAATCTATACTTTATATTGGCTTAAGTAATTAAATTTATTATTAGATTAATAGAAATTAAATTATGAACTAGACTTTAGATAAACATAAGTTAAATTGAGTACATGATACTTTAAGTTCATTAATATTGATATAGACTAATGATTACCCCTTTGGACTGTCAAGTCCTTATAATGCTGAAACTGTTTATAGACTTTAATAACTTCCCATAAATAGTTGTCCATAAAAGTTAATTTTGAAATTTTCAGCAAAAATAAAGGTAAAAGTGAAATCACCAAAAATTAAAGCTAATTTTGAAATAAAAACTCTGTTTCCTCAAGTTTTGAATATTCATATCTAAACAATATGTAATGCAATATCTTTTACTAATCTTAATAGTCTTGAGATAAGTTCTCTAAACTTATCCTCTTTAATTTTTCCCCATCACCTTTGGGAGTTTAAATAAATATGAATTTATTGGCCCTTATTTATAAATTATTGTTTTTATGAATAATTTTTTACTTTTAAAAGCTAACTTTTTTGCAAAAAAGTGATCCATTTTAAAGAAAAAGATGAGCCCTATTATAATAAAAAATATTATAAATAAATTAAAATACTTATCTATATTTATTTTTTGTGATTCTAAGTAATAGAGGGTTAAGGAAAATATATAAAATATATTTAATAGTAGCATAGATATTATCTTTCTTATTTTTATTACTAGGTTTCTATAGGGTAGTAATTTCCTATATTTTATTGCATAATTTTTTCTATATAAATCTTGTGATTTCATAAGTTTAATCTAATGATTTTTTTATATTATTAATATTTAGTATTATGATTTAAAATAATTATTTTTCTTAACTATCTAATAATTTAGTATAAGTAGAAGATGAAAATTAAAGATTAACTTTCATCTTCCAAAATTTCACGGAATATTTTTTAAATATTCCCAAGGAAAAATACCTTTATCATGCCCATCACTGAAACAGATTTGAATACCATAACCTTGATGATTTAATTCTGTCACAAATACATGTTGATCATGAGTCAGGGCTATATTTTTAATACGCTTTGAACGACAGAATGCACATGGGCAGATTTCACGTAATCGTTGGTAAGAAAAACGTGCTTGATAATCAGGCCAAATAAAGTCTATAGCCTGTGATTGCACATCAACTTTAAGTTCAGGCTTAACTGCTTGCATGGCATTCTCGAATTTGATTTAAGCTAATACGGATGGCTTTACGAACTTCGGGATCTGGATCTAATTCATGAGCTTTTAGTAAAATTTCTGCTTCTTGGCCACCAATTTCTCCTAAAGCCAGTGCAACTTCTTTACGTAAATTACTAATTTCATAAAAAAAGTTATCCGCTAATCCATCAATAGCTTTAACAGATTTTAATAAACCCAAACTACGCACGGCTGGTATTCGTACTTGCCAATACGAATCAGACATTAACTGGATGAGTTGATCTTCAAGCGCAATTAATTTTAATTTACCAACGGTCAATGCTGCTTCAATACGCAATTGCCAGTCATCAGCAGATAAACCATGCTGTAATGCGTCAATAATATTTTGTGTAGGCTGCTTACTATATGCTAAGCCCCCGGTAGCAATTCTACGTGTTTCTAAATCACTTTCCTGTTTGGCAATATGCGCCAAACTATCTAAAGCGGATTCTAACTGTAACCAGCTCAAAGTGCTGACTGCTTCACGTCGTACGAGTACATTTTCATGATGTATATTTGACAGAATTTTTTCAAATAAACTGACCACACGTAAGGGTTTCAGAGCGCGTAAAATAGCGACTTTTACTTCAACGGCATCCTCATTAAGAAATGGTGCGAGTACAGTTGCCGCCTGAGGATTTTTGACTTCACTTAAACTTTGTGTGGCTGCCTCAATCACTTTCTTTGACTCATCAGAAAGTGCATGTGCTAGCGCGAGAAGACTGGTTTCATCTTCCCACCCCTCTAAACGCTTAGCCGCTTCTTCTCGTACAATTTCAGCAGGGTCATGTGACAAAGCATGATAGAGCCAAGGCAATAACTCTTCCCGCTCTTCATCTGCAATATTCATCAATGTAATAAAACGAATTTTTTCATCATCTTGATTCAGCTGATCAAGTAAATCTAAATCATCTTCATCAAGTATTTCTAGTTGTGGGTAATTGGGATTCATGAATGATTTAACCTTCTGTAACAGCTTTTTTCGGGAGACCTAGGGGATTCAAGCGTTTTAAATTGCTTAAGTCATCATGTTTAAGCGCCTGCATACAGTATTTTTTCAGCTCCACAAATTCAGGCGTGGTCACGATTTCAATATCTCGTGGACGTGGGAAACTTAATGGGATTTCTTCAATAATTCGTCCAGGTCGATGACTCATAATCAAAACACGGTCTGATAAATAGAGTGCTTCATCAATATCGTGGGTAATAAAGAGCACTGTAGTTTTGATGTTCTGCCAAATTTCCAAAAGGAGTTGCTGCATATGGACACGCGTTTGCGCATCTAATGCTCCAAATGGCTCATCCATAAGGAGAACTTTAGGCTCATTAATCAAGACACGTGCAATTTCGACACGTTGTTGCATCCCACCAGAAAGTTCAGCAGGAAATTTTTGCTCAAACCCTGTAAGGCCGACCAAATCAATCATTTGCTTAGCTTTTTCTAGACGTTCCTTAGTAGGTATGCCTTTCATTTTTAAGCCAAATGCAATGTTTTCGATAATACTTTTCCACGGAAATAATGTGTGGTGTTGAAAAACAAGCCCTCGATCCGGATGCGGTTGATGCACGACTTCATGATCAACGGCTTTGTTGCACAAAGATTTAAAAGACAACACTCTGCTCATTTGAACAGAATTCAAGTGACAACTTGGGTAT
>NZ_JAYWYX010000039.1:0-12265 GCF_048147925.1 Acinetobacter sp. 226
AAAACACAGTTTAGTGCTGAAGATAAAACGGCTTATACCAATATGGATGATTCAGTTTTTAGCTTTACTGCCAAACAGCTTCGCCAATTTTCTGCAGGTAGCCAGCAACCACCAGCTACACCACAGACACAACAAACACCAAGTGTAAATCCAGCATTTGCTCACTTGTTCACTCATCAAGCTAATCCGGGGCAGGGTAACCAGTCTACTAACACTGATACTCACAAATTCACTTCTGGTGCACAAGCATTCGCAGAACAAAACAAGGGGAAATAATTCATGAGCCAGGTTATTCCAAAAATTACGGTCCAGTCTAAAAAGCTGGTCCTAGACAATGAAAAGTTACGACGTGCCAATGCCAAAGTAACTACCGCTACAGCCTATAAAAAAGGCGACTTACTTACACTTTCAGATGCGAATGTACTCACACACGCTACTGATGAGAAAACATGGGATGTGATCTGCGGCCAAGACGTTACAGCTGCAGAAGCCACAATCAAGGCCGCTGATGGAATTGAAATTCCGGTCTACTACGGCGGGGTTTTCAGTATTGAAGCAGTATCGCTTAATGGGACTTTGCTTGCTGCTGAAGAATATGATGCAGCGCGTGCACAGGCAACTAAAAACAAAATCGAACTTTCTAAGGTGTAAACAACATGCCACAGTCTTTTAATATTGAAGGTGCTCCACTTGAACTTCTTGATGTGGGTGAGCTGGCACTGATCCACTCGAATTACCGTCCAATGGACACATGGCTTTTAGATAAGCTTTTCCCTAATCGCCCGTTATTCACGCGTGATGATGTGCCACTGGCTGAATTATCAGCTGAACATGATCTGGCACCACTGGTATCACCGCAACAGCCTGGTAAGCCATTTGATACTACTCAATCTGGTGAAGTACGCCACGTTAAACCGGCTTACTACAAGCCAAAGAATCAGGTCAATCCGGCAGAAACTTTTGAAATTGCCTTGCTTGAGCGTTTACGTACTGCAGGTATCATCTCAACTGGTAACCAGCGACTATCTGAGCAAGAGCAAATGATCATTGCTCAAATCTCAGTGATGAAGCGCAACCATGATGCGATTGATAACTCAGTCATGATGATGGCTATCGATTTACTGAAAAATGGTAAATACACGCTTCACTCAGATGATTATGAGCTCAACCTGGTGGATTACCGTCGTGATGCGTCTTTGACATATACGCCGTTAACCAAGTGGAATGAAGCGGGTGCCAAGCCTGTAACGGATATCCGCACCATGCTTGAACGTCAATTGGCTGCTGATGGTGGTGAAGCTAAGCTATCTGTTATGTCTGGCTTGGTTTGGGCAGCTCTCTGGAACAATGAAGAGTTTAAGAAAGAGTTCATCACGCCGTATGCTGGTATTTCTGTTCCAGTTAATCCAAGCTTTGGTGTCAAAGAATCTGCGACATTCAAGGGTACTTTTGATGGAATTGAATTCTGGGTGTATGACGCAACTTACCGTAACAAAGGTCAGGTGAAGCGCTTTATTCCTAAGGATTACTTCTCATTGATCTCCGATACCAATGGTTCAGTAGCTCACTGTAAGATCAAGAACATGCTGGCCAACGGCGTTGCTCAACAGTACTTTGACCGTCAATGGTACTGCGAAGATCCAAGCGGCATTATGCTGATGACTGAATCTGCTCCACTGGTTGTGCCGTCTAATAAGAACGGTGTCGTTGGTGGTACTGGCTTTATCACCCTATAAGGAGCAAGACATGCCGAAGTACACAGCAAAACAATCCATTGGGCATTTTATGCCAGGTGATGAAATCAAAGGGCTTGAAGCTAAACAACTTCAGGCCCTTTTAGCATCTGGGGCTATTGAAGAATATCAAGAGCCGGAAGAACCTAAGGCAGATGGTACTGCTGCACGTTTAGCTGAACTTGAAAAAGCCAATACTGAGCTAACAGCAGCCAATGAAGCCTTAACCAAAGCCAATCAGACGGCAACTGCTGACAAGACTAAAGCCGAGCAAGAAATTGCTGAGCTTAAAGCCAAGATGGCTGAACTTGAAAAGGCGAAGCCTGCTGCAAAACCTAAAGCAGACCCAAAGCCTGCTGACGAAAACAAGTAGGTGATCTATGTACGCGACTAAAGCTGATTTAGTCGCTCGATTTGGTGAAAACGTACTTAACCTTGCGCTCATGTTTCCTGCTGATGTTTCAGATCCATTAGAAATTTCTTTGCAGGATGCTTGTGAGGAGGTGGACGGATATCTAGCAGTACGTTACCCATTGCCCTTGCCAAATGTACCTAATAATTTGAAGCGACTAGTGTGTGATATAGCACGCTATAAACTCCATTTTGAAGCAGCGCCTGAGGCAGTTGAACTACGCTACAAGATGGCGATAGATTTCTTAAAGGGTGTACGGGATGGCAAAAACTCACTGGCAATTTTAGATACCAGTAACCAAATCAGCGACGACCAACCCAAAGGCAGACCATCAACAGCACCCATCGGTACAAGTTACACCGGTGGTGTATTTGGTGATGCCACTTTAGACATGATGCCCAGTATGAAGTGAGGTGTTTATGGCTTTTGCAATAACCATTCAAGCCGATAGCTCACCTATTGAAGCAGTGCTTAACCAATTAGGTAACTTTGATTCGCTAAAGAACCAGTTGTTTGATGAGATTGGTGCTGGGCTTGTGAATAGTATTCAGCATCGGTTTTTAACCGGTACTGGTGTGGATGGTAACCCATGGAAGGTTTCATGGAGAGCCAAGCTGCAAGGACGTAATGGTGTGGGCGTTGGTGAAACATTGCGTGATACTGGCCGCCTCATGAATTCCTACACACACAATGTTCTTTCAAGCGGTGTGGAGGTGGGTACAGATGTGGCGTACGCACCTCATCTGCATTATGGCGCAACAATCCTACCTAAGAATGGCCAATACATTACTTTTGCAGTGGGTGGTCAATATCGGAAAGTTAAGCAGTCGATTTTACCGCCTCGGACTCAACTCGGTCTTGATGCAGAAGATGAAGCCATGGTTTTAGACATTGTCGGGAGTTTTATAGATGAGCACCTTCTTCGCGGTGCGTGATGAGATTGCAGAGAAGCTGAAAGAGATTCCAGAATTTCTAAAAATCTACACGCCGTTGAATTCAGTCAGCGTGACAGAGATGTCACAGGTCACTCCGTCAGCACATGTCAATTTTGTCCGTATAGACAAGAAAGCTAGTGCAGGTCGTGGAAGCATCAACCAGATCGGCCAGCAATGGGCGGTCACGGTGGCATGTCGCAATGCTCAATCTCAGATGACCGATGGTCGGGCGGTAAGTGATGAAGCGGGGCTTTTGACTGAAAGAGTTATTCAGCTTCTGTCAGGCTGGCAACCTTTGGCATCACGTACAGCACTGGATTTTATTTCGGTACGAGATGGGTATAGTCCAGGCTTTGCATATATCACGATTATCTTTGAATCACAGAAATTCATTTAGGAGCCAGTCATGGCAAAACAATACAAAGCATTACAGCCTGTCGGTCGCTTTCAAAAAGGCGATGTAGTCGGCGGGCTTGATGATGCACAAATTAAAAAATTAGTGGCAGATGGCGTGATTCAGGAAGCACCTGAACCTAAAGCAGCTCCAGCCAAGAAAAGCACAGGGGATGAAAAGTAATGGCTAAGAACAACTATATTTCTCTACATGGTAAGTTCTACCTGGCAGAAATTGTGAATGGTGTTGCTGGTGCAATGCGCCATATTGGTAACGTGCCCGAGTTTGAGTTAGAGATCGGTGCTGATGTCATTGAGCATCAGGAATCAATGTCTGGTAAGCGAACTACCGATTTCACCATGATTACTACCACATCAGTCAACTTCTCCGGGCAGTTAGAAGAAGTTACTCCTGAGAACCTTGAATATATCTTGTCAGGTATGAATCATACTGTGGCAACTAAAACCGAAACAGATGTGTCTTTAGGTACTGTAGTCGCGGGTCAAGAAATCAAACTTGATGGCTATAACCTGAAAACCGTTTCGTTCAAGGATTCAACCAGCGGGACAGCCAAAACGGTCGATCTGGAAAGCTACACACTTGATGCAAAGTTTGGCACAGTGATTTTCCATGATGTGGCTGACTTAACCATGCCAATTCTGGCAAGTTATGAAACTGGTGCTGTAACTCGTACTACTCTGGCATCAGACTTTGAAAAAGAGTATCAGCTCTTCTTTAAGGGAATTAATACTGCAAACGGTGAGCATGTGGCTGTAACGCTATGGCGTACCAAGAAGTCACCAGAAACCACTTTCCCATTGATCCATGAAGAACTGGGTCAGTATGAAATTTCAGGTCAGGCTTTATCGGATGTGACTAAAGAATCAGATCCAGCATTAGGTCTATATGGCCATGTTGTGACAATTCCAGCAGCCGTCTAACAAACACAGGCACAAAGAACTCCACGGCGCATTAGCGTCTTTTTTTGTGCCTGTGTTTTTATCAATGTTATAATTTAGGCAGAATTATAAGCATGGGCGAGAAGATGGATATAAACAAAGAACTACTCATAGAGGCGATTGAGTTGCACCTAAAAGGTCAGCCCTTGGATTGTGAGTCACTTAATCAGATTGCTGAATATGCGCCGTTAGTCAGTGAGCAATTGGTTAAATCTTATGGGGTAAGTCGCGGTGAGTTTCGTCAGTATGTTGGTCAGCGCGGTAAAATTGAGATTAATGAATTAAAAAGTGCGATATTAAAAACCGTACTATCACCAATCAATCCCTCTACTGGAAAGCCTTACTTTTATGATGTGAATGGGTGAGAAAATGAGTAAGGAATCAGCGTGAGTTGGTTTCTTTTTTAACGACATTCTGTGTCATATATTTTTTCTAATCTATTGAACAAAAATGTAAAGATGTTAAATTACAGCAAATGCTAATATAGCATTAGTGATAAATCCATAACATTAAATAGGGGGTGAGTATCATGTCTAATGAAACAGAATACACATTCTCTTTATATGTTAGAGGTATAAAGCTTAAAGAAATTAACCCTCTTGATTCAGCAAAGTTATTAGAATCTTTATGTAAGTTGCTAGGCTCTAAGAATCTTGTATGGGGAGATGTAAAAGAAGGATCGGCAGACTATTGCGTCAAGTTTGACTATCAGTATTTTGAAGAGAAAATCGCAAATTTTCACAAATCAGTTAATGATGAAACTGGTGCTTATAAAACAATTACAGAATTTTTAAATAAATACCCAAAAGCAAGTACATTGCTGCGTTACAAGACCTCTGCTAATGATGAATATATAAAACTATATGACTTTAAGAGAAAGGAAGAAGGATTTCTTTTTACTCAACAAGAGGCTATTCGTGGCCGGGTAATTGGACTTAAAGAGGGGAGTGATAAGACTGATCACATCCAAGTTCAAACAATAGCAGGAAAAAATGTTAGTGTTGCAATATCACCAGCCCTGTCGATGAGCTTGGGTAATAAATGGCGTACACAACATCAATTGCAGTTCATTGGTAAAGCAAAATATAGATATAGAAGTTATGATGATCTAGAGCTTGTTGAGTTCACTGCTGATAATATTCAAGAAATTGAAGATGGAAATATTTTAGACTGGATTAATGATTTCAAGGATGCTGGGGATAGTGGTTGGAATGAGTTTGACGACCCTATAGCAGAATGGCTTAAGGAGCGTCATGAGTGATTGTTGCTATTGATAATAATATTTTGATTCACTTGGTTTCTGATAGGGCTGTACATAACAATTTAGAAACTTTCTTACATCAGAATAGTGCAACGTTATTAATTCCAACTCCTGTGATTGCTGAGTTTACAGCGCACGATTTTAATAAGCGTCGCATGCAATTATTGTCATACGAACACAATAAAGTCCTCACTGGTATCTTTGATAAAAAAGCCGCTTTAATTTGTGGAGAGTTATCCAGTAAGCTTCACAAAGACATTCTTAATAGTGATAAACAAAGAGTCAAAGTTGACTTGCAGATAATAGCGATCGCGCTTTCGAATGGTGCTGAAATATTACTGTCCGAGGATAAAGGTGTTCTTAGTTGCGTCAAAAATCTTGAATTAAATTTAAAAGTTTTTTCAAGAAATGAGTTAAAAATTGGATTAGATTTATTTGATAATATTTAAAGCACAAGCCACTCTCCAGAGAGGTTCTTTAGTGCTTGAAAAAGCAGCAATTTATAGTATAAGTTGAATATAAAATAAGTTATGAGGTTGCCATGCCTGAGTGGTTAGATTTTAGATTAACTAAAATAGATTGTGCTTATAGAGAGTTTCCAAAACTGAAGTACTTGTCTTTGCTTTATTCCGCATTGGTAATTTTGTCAGCGATTTTTTATATACCTGTTTTAAAATTGGCACATAGTTTTAATTATTTCGGGAATTATCCGCTTCAAAATTTTATTTCAGAAAATATAAGTTGGTTATTCTGGGGGCAACTTGTTATCCCAGTGGTACTTGCTGTATTTTTTTATTGGGATGTCTCAGGTCGCCATGATGAAAAATATTTGAAGAAACATGGCCAGTTGCCAAAATGGGTTAGATGAAACCAAACCTCCTTCGGGAGGTTTCTTTTTATCTATTTAATTAGTATCTTGTTTGTTGATAATTTTAAAAATCACGGAATTATAATGGCAAACTTAATTATACATGCTGGTGACTTCACAAAGGGTAAGGGCTCAATCACTATATTGGGTGGGGTTTTTACAATTTCTGCACCATGGGCGGCAGGTGATGGTTTTTCTGGTAATGTTCAGTCATTTTCCAGTGTCGAAATTGAAGAGATAACTGTAGCAACTGAAGAAAATGTAAAAAGAATAGGTGGTACAGTCGGGTGGGGTGTTGCTGGTGCAGCACTGCTAGGCCCAGTTGGTTTGCTTGCGGGCTTGTTGCTTGGTGGTAAAGGTAAGGATGTCACGTTCATCTTGAAGTTTAAAGATGGGCGAAAAATGCTAGCCACCACTGATAGTAAAACGTTTACTAAGTTAGTAGCCATGGCATTCTAATAAATAATCAGATCAAAAAAGCACCTTAGGGTGCTTTTTTAATATCTAAAATTTTTCTCAGGACCCCATCATGAATGATTTTTTCTTAGCAACAAATCGCAGCATCCGGATTAATGATATCGAAGTCCGCCAGATCCAGATAAAAGACTTTGACACCTGGGCAATGCATGCTGAAGTTTTGAAAAACTTCATCAAAGACCAAAATCATTCAGATGAGATTTTGACAGGGCTATTCAAGGCTCACGGCGTGCAAGTCATTTCGACTATTGGCTGTGTTACTGATCTGGACAATGAATCACTGGTGGAACTTGCTACTGATGAACAGGGATTTAAAGATCTACTTAAAGCGGTGCTTCTGGTCAATCAGGCTTACTTCAAATACGAAAAACCAAGGCGCAGTGTTAAAAAGCCAGCTACAGAATCCACCTGGTTTGATTCATTTCAGTTTCTGGTATCAATGGGCCATCAGCATAGCGAAATCATGGAAATGACCTACGGCGCATTCCAGGGCTATATCAAGGCAGCAAACAAGCTGTACAAGCAGGGAATCTTCAACTCTGCTATTGCTGGACGTGTAGCGCAGTCCGATAAAAAAGGCTTTGAATCATTTAAAAAAGAAATGGTCTCTGATTGATCAAGCATCTCCCTAAAGTTATGATGCGTAAATAACTATTTAGGGGGTTAGTGTGAAAAAATTATTATTAGCTTTATGTTTGGTGTCGGGGTTCGCGTATGCAGAAAGGACAACCACTAGCATCCGCACACCATCTGGTGATCTAGTAAAAATCGGGGATAGCCATCAGGCACTTAAAAGTAAACTTGAGCTAGGTAAGCCGAAATTCTACGTCCTGGAAGATGGAAGACTTCACTGTGCAGCTACCGAATATGTAAAACAGGTAGATTTACAGGAGTACACCGTCATTTTATGCCGAGACAGAATTGTGAAAATCTTATGGCGTAATATTTAAGAGGGATGCCGAATGAAATACTTAATCATTGGTCTTTTAGTTTTGGCATCCGGTATGTTTTATTTTATGCATCAAAGCAACAAGGCATCAGCTGAAAGACTAAAACAAGCTGAGATTGCTCACCAGCAAAAATTAGAGCAGGAAAAGATTGATGCTGCAAACGCTGCCAAGTCTGCTGCAGAAAAGAAAGCTCAAGCTGAATTAGATCGCATTAAGCTTAATGAGGCTAATCAAAAGGCAGAACAGGATAAAGAGCGCGCTCAAATTGAAGTTGCCGCCCAAAAGGTTAAAGATGGCTTAATAGATTCCGATTCAGCTAAATTTAGAAATCAAAAGGGTAATTGTGGTGAGGTAAACGCCAAAAACAGAATGGGTGGATATACAGGCTTTTCGCGCTATATCTACTTCCCAGAAGATAAGAGTGTAATCATTGAGTCTGATGCAAAAGATGCAATATTTACACCTCAAATAATGGACAGACTTTGGTCTTCCAAGTGTAGTTAACAAAAGCACCTTCGGGTGGTTTTTTAGTACCAAAAAAGCAAAAAGCCCGTGACTCGTAATCATGGGCTTTTTTGTTTCCAACCCAAAAGGATTAAAAACCATAAATGAGCGACAAGGATAACAAATTTTCATTAAAGTTTCTAGGAGCAACAATGGAAGCAATGAACTTAAAACCAGAGAATTTTGTGAAAGTATTTTGGCACTTGGCCTTTATTGCAGTTTTTATAATGGCTGCATCTTTCCTGATACAGGTCGCCAAATTTTACTTAGGAATGTAATTGTGAATTCAACTAAATAAAGCCGACCCAATAAGAGGTCGGTTTTTTTATATCTGCTGCGCCTCTAGGCGCTTTTTTAGTACCTAAAATTTAGAGGTCAGCATGTCTGGTAAGAATTTAACATTTAAGCTGGTGATGGATGCGGATACAAAAGCTTTTGTTTCCAATATGCATCAGTCAGAGAAAGCAGCAAAGGATGCATTTGCAGCACTTAAGAATGGATCAGCCAGTGTTGTAGGTGATACCAATAGTGCAACAAAAGAGGTAGATCAGCTTGGCAACCAATCTCAAGAGACAGCTCAACAAGTAAAGCAGCTTGATAAAGAATTAGAAGCAACATCACAAGAGTTACAACAAACAGAGCAGGCTTCAAAAGATGCGTCAGGGGAGTTGCAGGGCTTAAAAATCGGCTTTAATGCTCTAACCGGGGCTTTAGCTGCTCTCGGTATTGGCACCACGGCAATGGAAATTGCACAGACTGCCGATGAGTATAAAAACCTATCTGGTCGTCTATCAATAGCAATTGGAGAGCATGGCAATCTACAAAAAGCCATGGATGATGTTAAAAATGTCGCCATTAATACCAACTCTAATTTAACCGCAACTGGTGATCTATATTCTCGACTAACCAAGATTGGCCAAGAGATGAAGTGGCCGCAAGAACAGGCGCTTTCTTTAACTGAAACAATTAACAAAGCCATTCAGGTGGGCGGTGGATCTGCCGCATCCAATGAAGCAGCTATTACTCAACTTAACCAAGCATTAGGTTCAGGTGTACTTCGCGGTGATGAATTCAACTCGATCATGGAGCAGTCGCCACGATTAGCTCAAGCGTTGGCTGATGGGCTTGATGTAACCACCGGTAAATTGCGCGAAATGGCTGGTGAGGGGAAGCTTACAACTGATGTTGTAACAAAGGCTTTATTAAGCCAAAGCGAAGCAATTAGTGCTGAATTCGCTAAATTCCCCACAACAATCGGTGCATCAATTGAAAATCTTAAAACTGCATGGACGGTTTATATTGGTGAGGCGGATGCTGCTACTGGTGCAAGCTCTAAAGTTGCAGAAGCTATTAAGTTTGTTGCTGAAAACTTGGATACGATTGTCTCTACGTTGATGTTGGCTGGTCAGGCATTTGTAGCATATAAGGCTCTAAACATCGGTCTAATGTTCTTGGATAAAGCGAATAGCGTTAAAGCTGCATCATTAGCTATTACTCAAGAAACCACCTCGGTTGTAGCCAATACGCAGGCGCAAATAGCGAACGCTAACGCAACTAGAGCAACTGCTGTGGCTAAAGGACAGTTAGCAACATCTGCAGCAACAGCTACTGCCTCTGCTGGTACAAGCCTAATGGGCTTGGTAGGCCGTCTAGGCACCTTGGGTATTGCTATTACCTCACTCGGTGTGATGGGTGTGGTTGTTGTCGGCATGCTTACCCCACTCGGAGAGTGGATGGGTGAAGCTGCCGCAAAAGCAATGGGTTATGGCGAAGCTATTGAGAAACTAGAGAAACAGCAACTTCTCGAAGCAGCTCAAGCTAAAGTGGCGGCCGAAATTAAGGCAGAGCAGGCAGCTGCCGCAGAGAAAGCCAGAGATAAGACCTACCAATTAACAGAAGAATCAAAAAAGCTTATTACAGCGTTTGATGAGTTAATTAAAAAAGGCGAGTCAGTAACCGATTCACTCGAAAAGCTTCAAGATGCTTTGGTGTTTGATTCCACAAAAGGTATTAATGATTCAGTAACAGCCCTGGTGGCACTTGAGCAGCAGGGAAAGATAACCGCTGAACAACTCAAGGTATCGCTTAAAGCTGCAATGGCAACTGAAGACCTTGTGGTGTTCTCAGCAAATGCAAAGGCTGCTTTTGCTGGTACTTCTTTTGAAGCTCAGAAGATGGCACTCATTGCTGAACAAGCAATGATCTTGGCTGTGGAGCGTACCGGATATAGTTTCGAGCAACTCCAAGGAAAAGGGTCGGCAGCATCAAGATCACTAATAAATGATATTCAAACCATTATTGGTAGTCTTGATGAACTAAAGCGCCAAGGTCTTGATACCGCTTTTGCACTCAACCAATCGATCAGCAAGGCAGTCAATGGTGCTGAAACTATTCAGCAACTTGGTGCTATCCGAAGCCAAATCAACAGCCTTAAGAGTGAGCTTGGTGAAACTGTAGTGAATGGGCTTTTGCAGCAAGTGGAAGCTCAGGCATTCAATATTAATCGCCAACTTGATGAGATGACAGCAGGCGTCAACTCTGTAAATGAGGCCTTTTCGATATTTGGTTTGCGGTCTCGTGATGAAGCCAAAATAATAGCTGCTGAATATAAAGCGGCATATGAGGTTTTGCTTAAAAGTGGCCAGGCTTCAACTGATCAACTTCAGCAAGCATTCAGGAAATATGCCGATGTAGCCATTCAAGCTAATGGCGGTATCGTGGATGGTTTCACTAGATCTCAAGCCTCAGCTTTGGATTTAGAGGTTCAGGTAGATGAGACTGGGAAAACTGCGATCAAATCCATGGATGAATGGGAAAAAGCGAATCACCGTGTCAGAGACTCTGCGCGCGGTATCGGTGATGGCTTCCGTCATGCAGGTCAGATCGCACGGGAAGAGGCTAAATCTTCAACCGAAGCCTGGGCTGATGCAGTCAATAAAGCTAAAGGTGATTTCAATAAGGAAATGAAGCGACAGGGCGATGCATTAAGCAAGGGCATTTATGGCTATGACTCATACACCAGAGATGAAGTACTTTCCGAGCTGAAAAGTAAGGGGTATAGCGATAAGGAAGCTCAAAAACTGGCTGGTGATATCTGGTCCAAAGCGATGGCAGCTGATCGGGATGCCAAGGCTCAAGGACTGGGTAAAGATGGTAATCCAGCCATGAAAGCATTGATCAATGCTGAATTTGATCGGGCAGCCGCTAATGGTCTGACCACTCAGCACGGAACCAACAAGATCAATGAATTGCTTCGCTCTATCAATGTCGCTTCAACTGGTTCCAGTGGTTTAAGCGACTATGCGCCGTCTATTCCGTCAGTACCATCTGTCAGAGACACTAATCAGCCTGCCAAAGAAGTGACCTATAACTTTGACTTCAATGGCAAGCAGATGAAATTTAGCGGTCCTGCGGGACAGGAATCCTTAATGAATGAACTTGTGAATCAATTAAAAATACAGGCGAAATCCACATGAAGCTTATTCGCTTAAGCACATCAGAAACCGTCCCATTAGAGGACGGTTTTTTATGGCCTGATGAATTTTCCTGGAAGGCCATTGAGCAGAATCAAGCCTATGCCATGGATGGCACTTTGATCATTCAGGAAGGCAAAAAGAAGTCGGGCCGACCAATCACATTAGAGCCAGCAGATCCGCAAATGGGCTGGATCAAGCTGCGTGAACTACGGACTGTCTTGGAGTGGTCCAAGCTGCAGGGTGAGAATTTCAAACTGCAGTTTGAGCAACCACATGATAGCCGGCAATTCACCGTC
>NZ_JAYWYX010000040.1:0-12251 GCF_048147925.1 Acinetobacter sp. 226
GACGGTGAATTGCCGGCTATCATGTGGTTGCTCAAACTGCAGTTTGAAATTCTCACCCTGCAGCTTGGACCACTCCAGAACAGTCCGTAGTTCACGTAGCTTAATCCAGCCCATTTGTGGATCTGCCGGTTGCAAGGTAATTGGTCGGCCCGACTTCTTTTTGCCTTCCTGAATATGTAGAGTGCCATCCATGGCGTAGTCTTGATTCTGCTCAATGGCCTTCCATGAGAACTCATCAGGCCATAAAAAACCGTCCTCTAATGGGACGGTTTCGGATGTTGCTAAGCGAATGAGTTTCATGTTGATTTCGCTATACCTTTTAATTGGTTTACCAGGCTGGTCATCACATCCTTTTGGCTTGCATCGCCTGTAAGGGATAGGGTTTGACCTCCGAATTGAATGTTGTAATTCACACTATCACCACCCTTACCATAATCTTTAGTTGATGGTACTGAAGGAATAGACGGCGCATAGTCATTCAGGTTACTAGATCCGATTGATCTACCATTCTTGCCAATATACTGCTCCAGCCGTTCAATCTGCTCCATAACATACATGGCATTACCAAGAGCCTTCTGGTTGTCATAGGCAGTGGTCCCATACTTTCTCTTCACCCACTCATTGGAAGCAGATTTGTAATAACCACCCGCCACTGGTTCGGCATCTTGGAAGAGCTCTTTGGCTTTTTGCTTGGTATCACCTTCATAACCAATATCCTTAAGCCTCTGTTCAATTTCTTCAACAGAAAGCCCGTGTTTAGCGGTTGTTCCGGTTTTGGATGCCTTCATCTTGCCCTGAGAAGCCATAGCTGCTTCCGTTGCTTTGCGAGCTTCTTCCCACGCTTCAGTAGTATCGTTACCTGCTCTAACGCCTCTACGGCCTAGATCATCAAAGCCATCACCAGCATTACCTGTGGCATTGCGAACACGGTGAATAGCATCCTCAGCATCGTTCATGGATTTAACTGTAGCTTTGCCTGCGCTGTCTATCTCTACTTTTAAGCCTAATGATGCTGCCTTAGCTTGAGTGGCTGCAATTTCAGCTTTGTCACCTGTGGCAATTACAGCGTTCAGCATAGTGATATAAGCCTGTTTAATGGCTTCAGCAGTTGCTTGACCACTTTTACTTACCACATCAAAATTTGCACGAGCGGATTCAGCCGCTGCGCCCAATTGCTCTTTGGTTTTTACGCCCAATGCAGCAAAAGCTGCTTGCACAGGATTAAGAGCGGCTGGCAATTGCGCACCCTTTTTCTCAATCAAACTTAGACCAAATGCAGCCTGCTCACCAGTAATCAGCCCTTGTTTTTCAAGTGCAATCAATGAGCTTTTGGCATAATCCAATTCAGCTCGGGTTTGAGCGGTATCAATTGCCTTATTCAAATTGGCAGATAGAGCTAATCCGGTATCAATACCCTTAGCCTTATAGGCATCCAGATTGTTAACCACCATTTGTACATCATTGGTCGCAGATTGAAAGGCAAGTGAAAATTTACCTTGTAGTTGCTCAGTGCTTAAACCTGTGCGCTCTAAAGCTGCCTTCATTACTGCTTCGGTGATTTGAGCGTTCTTTTCTGCTTCCTTTGATGTTCCAGCAAAAGCAGCACGGGCATTTGTTTCAAAGACAAGTAGGTCTTTACCATCCAGCGCTTTTCCGAGACTTACCTGCAACTCATCAGCTGTAATCTCACCCTGATCTTTCAGTGCGATCAAAGCTGTAATAGAGTCGTTAATGCCTTTAGTTGAGTCAAACTTCATGGCATTGGAGATTTTTTCCAATGCTTCTTTGGTTGGCTCCCCTTTTTTAATCAACTCATTAAATTCAGTGATTAATTTTTTTGACTCTTCTGTAAGTTGATAGGTTTTATCGCGTGCTTTTTCAGACGCGGCAGCAAACGAAGCTTTTACCTCTGCGGCAACCTTGGTTCTAATCTCATCCGCAGCGATTTGTTTTTCCAGCTCTTCGATCTCTTTACCATAGCCCATTAGCTTGGCTGTACCTTCACCAATCGCTGTTCCAATTGGCTGAAAAACCGTAGGTACTAACACCCCGAAAGCGGTAACTGCAACCCCTAGTGCCCCTAAGCGACCTACCATAGCCATCATTGAGCTACTTGTTGTTGCTGCCGAGGTGGCCGCAGCTGTGGAGCCAGCAGCTAACTGAGTTTTTGCAGTAGCTGCTGTTCTTGTTGCTGCTGCATTCGCAATTTGCGCCTGTGTATTAGCTACAACTGCTGTGGTTTCTTGTGCAATCGCCGTAGAGGCAGCCCTGATTCCAGCCGCCTTGTCTAAGAACATCATGCCGATATTAAGGGCCTTATAAGCCACAAAAGCCTGACCAGCAAGCATCAAAGTTGAGACAATTGTATCTAGGTTTTCAGCGACAAATTTAATAGCCTCCGCAACTTTAGCACTTGCTCCGGTTGCAGCATCCGCTTCACCAATATAAACCGTCCATGCAGTTTTCAGATTCTCAATTGATGCGCCGATGGTTGTTGGGAATTTAGCGAACTCAGCACTAATTGCTTCCGATTGGCTCAATAAAGCTTTAGTGACTACATCAGTGGTAAGTTGACCTTCTCCAGCCATCTCACGAAGTTTGCCAGTAGTAACGCCCAAGCCATCTGCTAAAGCTTGGGTTAAACGTGGCGACTGCTCCATCATGGAGTTAAATTCGTCCCCCCTTAGGACGCCGGCGCTGAGGGCTTGCTGCATTTGGGTTAAAGCTGCTTCAGTAGAGGCTGCTGATCCACCACCTACTTGGGTTGCTTTGTTAATGGTTTCAGTTAATGCGAGCGCCTGTTCTTGAGGCCATTTCATTTCCTGACCAATCTTGGTCAGTCGAGCATAAAGATCACCGGTTGCGGTTAAGTTGGAGTTGGTATTAATAGCAACATTTTTAACATCATCCATGGCTTTTTGTAGGTTGCCATGCTCACCGATTGCAATAGATAAGCGACCAGACAGGTTTTTATATTCATCAGCAGTCTGTGCAATTTCCATTGCTGTAGTGCCGATACCGAGAGCAGCCAAAGCCCCAGTTAAAGCATTAAAACCAGTTTTTAAACCCTGTAGTTCCCCTGAAACACCTTTAGATGCCTGTTCTGTTTGCTGTAGTTCTTGTGATGCTGCTTCTAGTTCTTTGTCCAGTTGTTTGATCTGCTGTGCAGTTTCTTGTGACTGAGTACCGAGCTGGTCTACCTCTTTTGTTGCACTGCTGGTATCACCTACAACACTGGCTGAGCCTTCTTTAAGTGCTGCAAATGCATCCTTTGCTGCTTTCTCTGACTGATGCATATTAGAAACAAAGGCTTTTGTGTCAGCATCCATCACCAATTTAAACGTTAAATTTTTACCAGACATACTGACCTCTAAATTTTAGGTACTAAAAAAGCGCCTAGAGGCGCAGCAGATATAAAAAGCCGACCTCATTTGGGTCGGCTTATTTAAGAACTTCTATTAATTTTGCTATGGCTTGTAGTATGGGTGCTAATTGCCATGTCCCTACACCTACAATCACTAAGAAGCAGACAATGTAAGTCCAGCGTCTTAACGCTTTGCTTTCTGATAATTGATTCATTGCTTTATCAACCTTCAAATCTAGGTTAAAATTCATCTATGGTTTGCTTCCTTCTGCCATAAGGTTGTGAACACAAAAAAGCCCATGATTACGAGTCACGGGCTTTTTGCTTTTTTTTGGTATTTAAAAAAACCTCCCGAAGGAGGTTCTTGTTTTATTTAAAATTTCGCTCTTTTAGAAAATGCCTTCCTACGCGCAAAGTATCAGTACCATAAAGCAGATCTAGCACACTATCGAATCGCTTGGTAAATTCCGCAATATCCATGGTTGGATAGAATCCCGGTGGTAGTGGCATTGCGGTCAGCACACCGTTACGAGCACTTACATGCCATGAATCATACTTGGAGTTATTAAACTCATTGCTAATCTGCTGGGCCACCTGAATAACTTCTTGTGGGTAAGGCAAAGCTTTTACTTCTTGCTTTTCCACTTTTGCTTTTAGATCCATTGTTTCCAGATAGTGCACTGCTTCAGGAAAGTGAATCTCTAAAAGTTCAGCATAGCGTGGGATTTTGAAGTGTCGATTATGACGCGCCCACATTTCAGCGAAAATTTTCCGTTCGCCCTGAGGGCGACGCGCCACAATCTCATGAAGCAAGGCTTGCTGCTCTGGTGAAATGGCTTGACGCGCTTTAACCCTGAATTGCATCACCATTGCATCATAAGCACGAATAACCTGTAGATGGAATTTTGCAGAAATCCACATTGCATATGAGTAAACTAATTCCTTAACTACATATGTACCATTATTCTTACCATCATTAACTTTACCAACAGCAGGCATCTGCAAATTTGCAGAGGCCCCATTCGAAGGGTTTTCAATCTCAGCAATTAGGTCTTTGGTTTGTTGATTGCGGATGAAGTAAGCGGGTTGATGTTTTTTGTCATACCCACTCGCCTTGTGCAGATCATTCAAGCAATAACGACCATCTTCATCTTGGCGAATTGAAAACTCGCCAATAACCAACGGTTGAGTATTTGGATTTACTAGATTTTGTGTTAAATTAGACATAGTTACTTCTCATTAGTAATGACATCAATTAAGCCCGCTCGCCAAAGTCTGGGCTTTTTTGCTGTCTGCTGGTTTCATGCTTTCGCACTCTTGTGTTTTTCTACCAGTAATTTGACTGCTTCATTTAAAAGGTAAACTATCGACCTTTTATCTTCTTTTGCAATCGCCTTAAGTTCTTTATGTAGATCGCTATCTAAACGACCTTTTACATAGACAATTTCTTCTTTCATGTTTCCTCCAATGTCCCCACTTTGGGGTGTTAAATCATAGTACCCATTTTGGGGTTATTGGTCAATCCCCATAATGGGGTTATTATTATTTTTATTTCGGTCGATGTTTTATGAGTGAAGATCAAAGCGGTGTTGTCACACTCAAAGTCCGTGTAACACCTGAGTTTCGTGAAAAAATTATAGAAACCGCAAAAGCAAATAATCGCTCAATGAATGCAGAGATTGTTCATCGCTTAGAGCGGAGCTTTGACAACCCACCCCTAACCATTGGTGATCTTATTGAAGCTTCTCACGCTAAACCCCGGTCATCACGCGAGAAAAATCCTGTAGCTAGCGATCCAAGAGAGCGTAGACGTTTAGCCAAATTGGCTGCTGAAAGTGCTTTACAAAATATGTCAGCTGCTGATCTTGTTGACACTTTATTTAATAAGCTTAATTCCGAGGGTAGTCGCTTAACTGTAGAGGAAATTAAGCGCAGTGAAGAACCCCGAGAGCAATCCGAGATAGACCCAACAAAAAAAGCACCCTAGGGTGCTTTTTCTTATATGGCCTGTTTACATGCTGTATATGTCTCAAGAGAAGATGCTAATTTATTATAGTAATTAATCTTTTCCTTAGTCTGCTTTTCCCATAGTCTTATCTCATTTTGCATAAAATAAACATAATTAAAAATTGCCGAATCCATAGCCTCTAAAAGATCCTTTTTGGCCGGCTCAAGGCATGTGTAAAACTCCTCCTCTACAAGCCTTTCTCTTATCTTTCTTAATTCCGTCACCTGATTACCAAGTGATATTCTAGCTGTAGACCCAGCAATTAAATCTGCACGCGTCCAGTTATTGTTAATTTTCATGAACTTTTCCAACATATCTTTCTTGTGCTGAATTTCTCTCTGCTTGGCTTCTTGCTGTTGCTTAAACTCATTATCTCTTTTTTCAGAAAGAAGTTTAATTTCTTCAGCCTTTAAAATCTTAGCTTTTTCAGCCTCTTTCCTTCTTGCTTCAGCAGATTTTTCAGCGTTCATGGCATCAATTTTATTTTGTTCCAATCTTTCGAGATTGGCGATCTCAGCCTGTTTCAATCTTTCAGCTGACGCCTTATTACTCTGATGCATAAAATAAAGCATGCCAGACGCGAGAATAAGAAGCCCAACGAATAAATATTTCACCCAAAACCCCCTAAATAGTTATTTTCACATCATAACTTTAGGGTGCTACTTGATCAATCAGAAACCATTTCTTTCTTAAATGATTCAAAGCCTTTCTTATCAGCTTGAGCTACACGCGCTGCAACGGCGTTATTGAAGATTCTCTGCTTATACAGCTTATTTGCTGCATTAACGTAGTTCTGAAATGCACCGTAAGTCATTTCCATGATTTCACTATGCTGATGGCCCATTGATACCAGAAACTGGAATGAATCAAACCAGGTAGAGTCATCTTTCTTTTTGATGCCACGTCTTGGCTTTTCATATTTGAAATAGGTCTGATTGACCAGAAGTACCGCCTTAAGTAAATCTTTAAATCCCTGCTCATCAGCAGCAAGTTCCACCAGTGATTCATTGTCCAGATCAGTGACGCATGCCATTGTCGAAATGACCTGTACACCGTGAGCTTTAAATAGCCCTGTC
Source organism: Acinetobacter sp. 226 (assembly GCF_048147925.1). NCBI lineage: Bacteria > Pseudomonadati > Pseudomonadota > Gammaproteobacteria > Moraxellales > Moraxellaceae > Acinetobacter > Acinetobacter sp. 226. The sequence continues at coordinate 6,449 of NZ_JAYWYX010000040.1, forward strand.
AAAATCTCATCTGAATGATTTTGGTCTTTGATGAAGTTCTTTAATACTTCGGCATGCATTGCCCAGGTATCGAAGTCTTTCATCTGGATCTGACGCACTTCAATGTCATTGATTTTGATGCTTCGATTTGTTGCTAGGAAAAAATCATTCATGATGGAATCTCGAGATAAATTTTATGCATTAAAAAAGCACCTTAAGGTGCTTTCTATTAAAGATTTAGTCTAGTACTCGTCTATGTTGTGAAAATTACTAACATTTCGTTAATCAAATCTACAAAATAATTTCATCAGAAAAGCATTCTTACGCAAAACTAGATCCTTCTAACTCTAGCCTTGAATATCTTACATATCCCGACATAGCTGCTACATCCACGATTTAAATCATTCTCTACACTGAAATTAAGTCTTAGAAACGTAGAGGAAATTCAAATGAAAAAGTATTCGAAAATTCTAATCTTAGCTTTAATGGGATTTACCGGTACCGTTGCTATCGCAGCTGACTCGATTCCAATAGAAGCCACTGCTGCAGCTGAAGCGCAACAGGTTGCTTTAGAGTATGGAAATGAAAAAGATCAAAAATCTGAATCATCTGGTGAATAAAAGAAAGCCCTTAATTAAAGGGCTTTTTAATTACTTCCAGCTTGGCGTACAAGCACTCTTCCATGACAACTCAAATTGCTTTTGATCCGTCTGATTTTCTACAAGCACTATATTTTTCTGAAGCACAATGAAACGTTGAAAACCAATATATTTACCGTCTGCTTCTTTATAGCTTACCTCTCCACACTCTCCTATTTGATTGCGGAACTTAGCTGAATCAGGATTGGGAATGAATTCTTTTGTAGCTTCTTTTGAAAATTCAAGCTGTTCCTTTTTGCTTGTTTCTAAATCAAGATGCTGACCGTTGGATTCCTTGTGTCCACACCCAGCTAAAATCACAATAAAAAAGAATAAGCTTAAATTTTTCATAATATCCCCATGTATTAAGGGCAGCACTTTACATTAATTTTCAATCTTATCTAAAGCCTAGGGAGAGTGGATTTGTAAAGTTATGTTTTACTATTTTAAGTCTTTTTAAAATTGACCCTATATAGCCAGGTGAAACTTCCACTTATCAAAAAACCGCCCTAAAGGCGGTTCTTAGCTTACTAACTTACTGACATACAAGATAAATAAAAGTAGAAATAATTATTACGGCTAGGATGGAGACAAATATTTCTATTTTAGTCATAGCAGTTTTATTCTTAACATGAACTGAATATCTTTTATATCCCCATCAGATGAAAATTAGAATAACAAAAGATTACATAATCTTTATTTTTTACTATTTATTAAGTTTCATCTTAAATGTTTTAAGACTTATTACTATAAGGCAGGCACAAAAAAAGACGCATAGCGCCGTGGAGTTCTTTGTGCCTGTGTGGGTTAGGCTGCTACGCTAAAACGCTCAATATGACCAAAGATACTAAGTTCAGCATCATTGGCTTTAGAGATATCTGCTAGTGCCTCACCTTCGATTGAGTAAGATCCAAAGTCTTCATGGATCAGATCAAATTCCGTATCCGGTGAGAATTTCACACGCCATAACGTCAAGACCACCTTGTCACCAGTGAGTGTATCAATACCTTTGAAAAGGATTCGATATTCATTCCCGATGTTATTGGCAATTGTCGTACGTGTCTTAGCACCAGCTTTAGCAGAAAATTTAACTGGACCAGTCACAGTCTCATTAAAAATTACTGTGCCAAAAACTGCATCAAGCACATACTTGTCCGGCTCAATAACAGTATCCGAGCTATCCTTAAAAGCCACTTCACTTAAATTGCGGTGGCCTAAATCAATCATAGCGCCGGCCTGTACAGCGCCAAGAGTGATATCAGTCAGCTGAGCTTCTGGAATTTCAATTGATTTGCCGCTAAGGATTAACTCTAGATTCTCCTTAGTCACCTCTTCAATAGTCCCTGAAATGGCAACGCCAGTTTGCTTATACAACACCGCATCTTTCGAACGTAGACCAGTTTTACTTTCATAGTGGTCAGTAGACTCAGTTGAAATAGCAATCTGTAATTCTGGAGTACTACCAACTGGCAGTAATGCAGCAGGTACACCACTAACCATTTTTGCCAGATGAAGTTCACCTTGAAGTGAAATCACATTTGAATTAGCCATTACTTTTGATCCCCTGTGGTTTTCTTGGCTGGAGCAGCTTTAGCTTCAGGAAGTTCCTGAATCACACCATCTGCCAGTAATTTTTTAATTTGAGCATCATCCAGGCCGCCGACCATATCGCCTTTTTGAAAGCGGCCGACAGGCTGAGTTGCCTTGTATTGTTTTGCCATGACTGGCTCCTAAATGAATTTTTGTGATTCAAAAATAATAGTGATGTATGCAAAGCCTGGACTGTAGCCATCTCGAACTGAGATAAATTCCAGCGCCGTACGTGATGCTTCAGGCTGCCAACCGGAAAGCAGTTGAATCACCTTCTCAGTCAAAAACCCCGCTTCATCACTTACAGCACGTCCATCGGTCATTTGAGATTGAGCATTGCGACATGCCACCGTAACCGCCCATTGCTGGCCGATCTGGTTGATGCTTCCACGACCTGCACTTGCCTTTTTATCTATACGAACAAAATTGACATGTGCTGACGGCGTGACCTGTGACATCTCTGTTACGCTGACTGAATTCAATGGTGTATAGATCTTTAGAAATTCTGGAATCTCTTTCAGTTTTTCTGCAATCTCATCACGCACCGCGAAGAAGGTGCTCATCTATAAAACTCCCGACAATGTCTAAGACTTTCGCCTCATCTTCCGAATTAATACCAAGAAAAGTACGGGATGGAATGTTCACCTCTTTTACTTTTCGATATTGCCCTGCCACCGCAAACGTAATGTATTGACCGTTCTTAGGGGTGATATGAGCACCATAATGAAAAACATGCGCATAGGTTTGATTAGCACCCCACTCTACGCCATTGCTCAGAACGTTGTAGCTCATACCATTGAGTAAATGCCCATCATTACGTCCTGTCTCCCCGCCTTGCAAGCGAGCACGCCATGAAACCTTCCATGGATTACCGTCAACATCATGTTGATATTGAAATCGCTTTCTTGTCGCATAAAGCATGGCATCGCCAATGTCGTTAAACATCTTTGACTTATCGACATCGAACTGGTTTAAGCGAGCAAGGATTGCTTCGATAGGTGAGCTATCAGCTTGAATGGTTATTGCAAAAGCCATAAACACCTCACTTCATGCTGGGCATCATGTCTAAAGTGGCATCACCAAATACGCCACCGGTATAACTTGTTCCGATGGGCGCCGTAGATGGTTTATTTACGGGCCTTTCATCAGTCACTTGGTTTTCAACATTGAGGATATTTAGAATAGCTTTACCGTCAGCTACCCGCTTTAGAAAATCAATCTCTGCTTTATAGCGATTCTCAATTTCTTCCGTAGGTCGCTGAAAATAAAGGCGGTAGCGCGCAATGTTGCACGCTACTCGTTTTAACGTGCTTGGAATGCTTGGTAAGGGAAGCTCATATCTAACCGCGACATAGCTATCGATTTCCTCTGCAGCATCCTGTAATGCATTTTCAACCGCGTCACTAGTTGATTGCATTGCTTCTAAATTTTCCATCTCATGTATACCAAACCGAGCCACCAAATCCTCTCGTGTTGCATACATAGATCACCTACTTGGTTTCGTCAGTCGCTTTAGAGTCTGCTTTAGGTTTTGCAGCAGGTTTCACCTTTTCCATTTCAGCCACTTTTGCTTTTAGCTCGGTAACTTCTTGATCTACCTTTGCCTTGTCAGCAACTGCTGTCTGATTGGCTTCGGTTAAGGTTTTATTCGCAGCTGTCAGTTCAGCATTGGCCTTTTCAAGTTCAGCCAAACGCGCAGCGGTATTGTCTGCCTTAGGTTCTTCAAGCTCCTGATATTCTTCAATAGCCCCAGATGCTAAAAGGGCCTGAAGTTGTTTAGCTTCAAGCCCTTTGATTTCATCACCTGGCATAAAATGCCCGATGGATTGTTTTGCTGTGTACTTCGGCATGTCTTGCTCCTTATAGAGTGATAAAGCCAGTACCACCAACCACACCGTTCTTATTAGACGGCACAACTAGTGGAGCAGATTCAGTCATCAGCATGATGCCGCTTGGATCCTCACAGTACCATTGACGGTCAAAGTACTGTTGAGCAACGCCGTTGGCCAGCATGTTCTTGATCTTACAGTGAGCTACCGAACCATTGGTATCAGAGATCAGTGAAAAGTAATCCTTAGGAATAAAGCGCTTCACCTGACCCTTGTTACGATAGGTTGCGTCATATACCCAGAATTCAATTCCATCAAAGGTTCCTTTGAAGGTTGCTGACTCTTTTACACCAAAGCTTGGATTCACTGGAACCGAAATGCCCGCATACGGCGTGATGAATTCTTTCTTAAACTCTTCATTGTTCCAGAGAGCCGCCCAAACTAAGCCAGACATAACAGACAGCTTAGCTTCACCACCATCAGCCGCCAATTGACGTTCAAGCATGGTGCGGATATCCGTTACTGGCTTGGCACCCGCTTCATTCCACTTGGTCAACGGCGTAAATGTCAATGAAGCATCACGACGGTAATCCACCAGGTTGTATTCATAATCATCTGAGTGAAGCGCGTATTTACCATTCTTCAGTAAATCAATTGCCATCATCAGGACTGAGTTATCAATTGCATCGTGGTTGCGCTTCATCACTGAGATTTGAGCAATGATCATTTGCTCTTGTTCAGACAGTCGCTGGTTGCCAGTAGAGATGATGCCTGCGGTACGTAAACGTTCCAGCAATGCGATTTCAAAAGTTTCGGCCGGAGTGACCTGATTCTTTGGCTTGTAGTAAGCCGGTTTCACATGACGTACTTCACCAGATTGGGTGGTATCAAATGGCTTACCAGGCTGTTGCGGTGATACCAGTGGTGCCAGATCATGTTCGGCAGATACTTCAGCCAAAGGTACATCATCACGGGTGAATAACGGGCGGTTCGGGAAAAGCTTGTCTAAAAGCCAGGTATCCATCGGACGGTAATTCGAGTGAATCAGTGCGAGTTCACCCACATCAAGCAGTTCGAGCGGAGTGCCTTCAAGATTAAAAGACTGTGGCATGTTAATTACACCTTAGAAAGTTCGATTTTGTTTTTAGTTGCTTTGGCACGCGCCGCATCATATTGAGCAGGAGTCAGCAAAGTTCCATTAAGTGAGACAGCTTCGATACTGAACACCCCGCCGTAATACACCGGGATTTCGATCCCGTCAGCGGCCTTGATTGTTGCTTCAGCTGCTGTGACATCCTGACCACAGATCACATCCCATGTTTTTTCATCAGTAGCATGAGACAACACATTGTCATCAGATAGCGTTAATAGATCGCCGTATTTAAATGCTGTGGCGGTTGGCACCTTGGCATTGGCACGACGTAACTTTTCATTGTCCAGGATCAGCCATTTTGAAGTGACTGAAATAGGCGGTACATAACGAATAGTCATGAATTATTTCCCCTTTTGTTCTGCAAATGCTTGTGCACCAGAAGTGAATTTGTGAGTGTCATTGTTATTTGACTGACCACCCTGACCACCAGTTGCTTGATGAGTAAACAAGTGAGCAAATGCCGGATTTACATTTGGTGCAGGCTGTGGCTGTGGTGCAGCTGGTGGTTGTGTACTAACTACTGAGAATTGACGAAGTTGTTTGGCAGTAAAGCTAAAAACTGAATCATCCATATTGGTATAAGCCGTTTTATCTTCAGCACTAAACTGTGTTTT
>NZ_JAYWYX010000041.1:0-11604 GCF_048147925.1 Acinetobacter sp. 226
CTCAGTTAAAAGAACAGCAGAGATTTTATATTGTGCATCAAGATGAAGATGATTTATTGTCCTTTGATGGTTTTTATGAATTACATTCAAGTCATTGGAAAATAGAACAATATCATCGAGTAATTAAACAGGTTTGTCATATTGAAAAGTTTCAAGTAAGACGATCCAAGCTGATTTTGAATCATATTTTCTCAGCCTTGATGGCCTATGTTGAGATACAAAAGAACCAGTTTGAGCGGATCTTTGAAAATGTATATCGTTGGCAGAAGAAATTATTTAGACCAATTATCAAGAACTTTATTGATGAATTTATTCTCGATAAGAATCATCTGCTGCCACAGAAAATCTATAAATAATAGTGCGTAAGTCCTATATTAATAAATAAATGAATTTCATAAATATTTTTTGAAGGAATGAATAACTTTAGAATGAGTATATGCAGGGCATTACAAGCGAGAGAATAAGTTTTAAGAAATAATGAATAAGCTATGAGAGGGAGGCTAAGTTGGGGGTCGTACCATTTAAATTAAAGCGCCAATACCTGATACAACCCAATCATCAACATGGGGGGAGGGGAAATACTCAGATTTCTCTCCAGACCTCATTTTCGTCTTTTAAAGGAATTGTAAAGTTAAAGTCATCATCATTACTGACCAGAAGACTGGTTGGAGTCTGCATGACAACTTTCAAAACAGTGCCAGCTTCAAAAATAATAGGATCGCAGTTTTCCTTTCTTAGCGTCACTGGTTTGAGTAATTCAATTACCGAACTTTCCATAGCTTTTCCAAAATAAGATTACTTTTCGATAATTAAATCATAGCATGATTTTTGAAAATTTAACTATTTCTTCAAAAAACTGAGAACTCGATCAATGACTTGTTTAAGTAAAGAGAAATACGGCCATTCAGAGAGGAATCTCCAGAAGACATGCAGTATACATGATTTTCAACCCACTTTTTCAGAGTATAGATGTATTAGATTTTTTACAGAAACCCGACAAATAATAAAAATAAAAAATTTGCGCAGAGGGAAAAGTTCAAAAAAATTATGATCTTTGTACTTTTTACTCCCCTCCTATGAAGATTTAGCGGGTAGTAACTGAGAATATACGAAAAAGAATTATCATGCAGAGTTGACGGCTAAAAATAAGCTTGCAGACACTAGGTATCTTCCTGTCTTTTATACTAAATTAAAAATAATGCTTTATAACAGTAAAAATCCTCAATAAGAATAAAATATGGGTTATTTGAATGACCAAAAGACATAAGGAGAACTGTGTCGGTATGTTTAAGTCATTTTTCCCACAACCCATCTGGTTTTTTAGTAGTCTGATTTTGTGGTTTATCATTAATCTTGTGCTTTGGCATAGTGGCGGATCAGGATGGGGCGTTTATCTGGGTTTCCCTGAAGGATCTCCTGATGAAAAACTTACGATAGGCATCGGTCGTTTCTGGTCGGACCAATTTATCTGGTTCTATCTCTGGTATTGCATTGCGACTGCTATATTTGCCCTGTTCTGGTACTGGAAAGCCAGACATCCATGGCAGCGCTGGTCAGTCTGGGGGTCGGCATTTATCCTGTTTAATATCTGGTTCGGGGTGCAGGTAAATGTGGTATTAAACGAATGGTACAGTCCGTTTTATGACCAGATCCAACAGATGCTCACCAAAGGCGGAGGTGATGTGTCATTGCTTTATCAAGGGGCATTAACCTTTATTTATATTGCAATAGTTTATGTCACTTTGGCTGTATTTAACCTGTTTTTTGTCAGCCATTACGTCTTTCGCTGGCGTACCGCGATGAATAACTATTATACCGCGCATTGGGAGCAATTACGCCATATTGAAGGTGCATCGCAGCGTATCCAGGAAGATACCATGCGTTTTGCTAAAACTACGGAACAGTTGAGTGTTTCGCTGATTGAAGCACTTATGTTACTAATGGCCTTCCTTCCGATCTTGTATCAGCTATCTAGTCACGTGAAGGTCTTGCCAATTGTGGGAGAAATACCACATGCTTTAATGTGGGCCTCAATCGGCTGGGCACTCTTGGGTACGATCATTTTAATGGTTGTAGGAATGAAACTGCCCGGACTGGAGTTCAATAACCAGAAAGTTGAGGCAGCATATCGCAAAGAGCTGGTATATGGCGAAGATTATGCTGATCGGGCACATCCGCTGACATTACAAGAACTGTTTAGCCGGGTACGCTGGAATTATTTCAGGCTGTATTTTCATTATGCTTATTTCAATATGGTGCGGATCTGGTATTTGCAGTTAGACAATATTTACGGATTATTTATTCTGTTTCCAAGTATTGCGGCGGGTGCTATTACGCTGGGTTTGATGATGCAAATCCTGAACGTGTTTGGCAAAGTCCGCGAATCTTTCCAGTATTTGATATTGTCATGGCCTACCATTATTGAACTCATGTCAATCTATAAACGTTTGAAAGCATTTGAATCACATATCGATTAATTTTTTCTTATATTATTGGTGTACTTTATCAGCCAAACAGATTTAATTTTGGCTTTTGTTTATTGTGATTTATTTCACAAAATCCAATGGAAAATAACGATCTACCCCCTATCTGAATGAACCGGAAAAATAGTTGTAGAACCTCCCAATATTGGGGTATTCAATTATTTTTTTCTTGGCTAGAATCCTAATGGCCAGCCAAGATGGTGTTTAATTTCCAGTGGTTCACGTATAAAAATAAAAAATGTACGTTGAGGAAATTATTCTTATGCTGATCTTGTTCAGGCAATGCTATAGTGGATAAAAGGTAATTTTTATTACACATAATAATAAAGCTCTGTAGCGTTATCTGAATAAGCCGCCGAAGAAGGAATCACCGCCTTCTTCGGTTTTTTATGTGTTTTTTCTTTCTTTTTCTTGAGTCCTATATAGTATTGTTTATTATTTGATCTGGGTTAATAATGATACTTGTGTCAATTTTTATCATGTGAAGCTTGGCACAATTAGCAAACTTGAGACGGATATGTATTTTTTTACCGTTTAAATTTTATAATTATCAATATCTTGTGTTTATGGTTTTGTGCTATTTTCGCTTTGTTATACAGGGGTTTGGGGTTGAGATGTTTGCTGAGAAGCTAAAAGTAATTATTCTAATAATAGGGGCAGCGAGTTTAGTCGGTTGTAATAGCATGAACCGGATGAAAACAGAGGTTTTACATCCTTTTGCCAGTCCTGACGAGCTAATTGCCAAACGGGCTTTAAATCAACGTGATGGTACTGCAAAAGATTATATTTATCTTTGGGGGCAAGCACAGAAAAATAATACCACTCAGGCGATGTATCCTCGGTCCATACTGACGCAATATTGTCATGAACAGGGCGGTAAATTTTCTCTGCTGTACAAAAGTACTTTTAATGCTGTAGCAGATGTGGCTCAACGCAAACGATTGAGCAGCAATCGAGGTGTTGTCCAGGGAAGTGGTGCCTATCAGTGTCGTATGGATGATCTGACAGAAAGCTGGATTGTTTCGATTGAGCCGATTTCTGAGCGGCAGGTTGATAAAACCAGCCAGACGCGCAGTGTTCGATTACTCACCCAACTTATGAGTCTTTCCAAAGCCCAAAATTTTTATCGTCCTAAAGCCAAGCTTGCAGCTGAAAAAAATATGGCTTCCTCGCTAAAAAATACCACTACTAATAAACCTTCTGCTGCAAAGAATACCAAGGAACTTAAGGAATTAGCGGTCAAAGATCTGGAGAGAAAAGAAGTAGAGCGCAAGGAATTAGAAAGAAGAGAGCTGGAGAAAAAAGAAGCAGAAAAAAGACAGCTGGCAGCATCCGCTCGTGCTGTGGTGGCAGAAACACCTCAACAACAACAGATGAAAAGTTATGTGTCGGCACGTCGTGATATTAACAGCGGCAAGAATCTTAACAATGCCTGTAACAACGCACAGCGTGCCTATAATTATGGAAAATTGCAGGGTACAGAAGGGACACGTGTCTATACTGAATCAGGGATGCTGGTCGCACGCTGCCTGAACAGTATTCCGGTCTATGCCAGCCGTTTCCCGAATGCTAAAGCTCAATCCAAGCGGATTCTGCAAAATTTAGCCAATAACTATAATCATAGTGGTGCAAAAAATATGTTAAGACAGATCAAGTAACTTTAAGATCTTTTCGTGAAAATTTTAGCGCCTGAAAAAGAGAGTGGTCATCTCTTTTCAGGCGATCGAAATGAAAAATAGTTTGATTTATGCTTATAAGCATCGAGATAGAGAATATTTAAAATAGCTCTAAAACTGATAAAAGATTTTGCTTTCAAGGGGTTATAAAAATGAATAATGACTGCTATGGTGATATTAAAAAAATTTAGCAGGCCAGAAATAAAAAGAAGCTTTCATATCAGGTAGTAGTCATTATCGGGAATTTATTTATTATTTCTGTTGATTAAATTTAAGATTATTCAACCATATATAATGAGCTATATTGGTACATCCTTTGCTTAAAACTATTTAGTTTTGAATATAGAGGACAATGCGTTAAAAAATAAAAACCAATTGATTTCAACCATATAAAATAATGAGATTTATCGCTTGAGAAAACATATTTTAAGTCACTTGATTTTTATGGGTGCGTTTCTAGCTTCACCAATGAATCATGCAGTGACTACGACTTACTTAAAGTCCGCAATTGATCTTAGCTCTATTGATAGGACAGTAGACCCAAAGCAGGATTTTTATCAGTTCGTAAATGGAAACTGGCTGAAAACTGCAAAGATTCCTGAAGATCAGGCCCTATCAGGTGCATTTGCCGAATTGAGTATGAAGTCAAGTCATCAGTTATTTACCATTTTTAATGAACTGGCTAAAAAGCAGCATCCGCAAGGCAGCAATGAACAAAAAGTCGCAGATTTATACGCCAGTTATATGGATAGCAAACGTCTGGAGCACATTGGGTTAGCAGGATTACAACAAGACTTGCAGCGGATTGAAAATATCAGGACTAAAAAAGATCTGGCAGAATTCTTTGCCTATGCAGAAAAAATTGACCTGAACTTGCCATTTTCTACCGATTTTCATCAGGACCGAAAAGCGTCTTCAAGGGCTTTGATGTTTGTGGGGCAGGGTGAATTGGGCATGCCTGACCGTGATTTTTATCTGAGCGAGCAACCACGCCACCAAGAACTTCGGAATACTTATCTGCTGTATGTTGCCAATACCTTAAATTTTGCCGGTCAGCCCAAGCCGATTGAAGATGCACGCACCATCCTGGCTTTGGAAAAGGCATTGGCAAAAATTAGCTGGTCAGCCACGGAGTTACGCCATGATGAGGTGAAAACCTATATCTTTGCACCTAAAAATGTTATTACCTTCATGCCTTCTTTTGACTGGATGAGTTATTTTTCAGAACTAGGCCTAAAAGGTATCGGAAAAGAGGTTGCTATCTCTCAGGTTGATTATTTACGACAACTGGACGAATTATGGAAGGTCATTCCGATCGAAACCTGGCAAACCTATTTGAAATTTAATTTGATCAACAGTTATTCACCATATTTAACTGAAGTTTTTCAGAAACATTATTTTGATTTTTATGATACTGCTTTGAATGGAATCCAAACGCGTTCTCCACGTGATGAATCTGCTCTTGAACTGACCAACGGCATTTTAGGGAATGTTCTTGGCAAGCTTTATGTAGAAAAGTATTTTGATGAAACACAACGCCCGGCCATGCTGGAAATGGTGGAAAATCTCCGTAAAGCATTTCATCTAAAACTTGATCAGGCCAGCTGGATGGGAGCGGATACCAAAAGAGAAGTGCGACATAAACTGGATAGTATTAATGTCAAAGTTGGCTATCCAAAAACATGGCGCGACTATTCAGCCTTGGATATTCGTAAAGATGATCTGATCGGAAATATCCAGCGTACCCGAATGTTAAATTTTCAACGTGAACTGGACAAGGTAGGACAGGCCATTGATCCGGAAACCTGGTACATGTTGCCGCAATCGGTAAATGCCTACTATAGCGCCCAACTCAATGAAATCGTGTTACCAGCGGCAATCTGGCAGCCTCCATTTTATTATGATGCAAGCCATGATCCTGCGGTCAATTATGGGGCGATAGGCGCTGTGATTGCACATGAGATTAGTCATGGTTTTGATGATAAGGGCAGTCATTTTGATGCAAAAGGTAAGGGTGGAGAAAAGTGGAACGAGCATGACCGTAAAAAATTTAATGAACGTACCAAAGCCTTGGTCGAGCAATATAAACAGTATGAAGCATTACCCGGATACAAGGTAAATGCTGAATTAAATACAAGTGAAAATATTGCAGATAACCTGGGGCTAGGTGTCGCACATATGGCTTATAGATTATCGCTTAAAGGTCAGCCTGCCCCGGTCATTGACGGTTTTAGCGGAGATCAACGCTTTTATATGGGCTGGGCACAGACATGGCGGAGCAAAACTAATTCTGAATATCTGTTAAATAGCCTGAATCTTGCAAGCCATGCTCCTGCATCTGTGAGGAGCAATGGTACCGTCCGTAATCAACAGAGCTTCTATGATGCTTTCGAAATTAAAGAAGGGGACAAAATGTATTTGCCACCAGAAAAGCGGGTATCTATCTGGTAGCGGTTAAAAGCGGGGCCGTGAGTCTGAAAACAGCCCTGTTTTTCTGTAAAAGAGTATTATATAGAGCCAAACATTTTTTTAGAGATTGGCATATATGCTGCTTATCGTATAAGGACTTAAGTGTCTGATCATAAAATCAACATACATATTTAAATTAAACTGCGCAGTGAAGCGCAAGGATAGTCAGCTTTGAAAATTTTTCTAAAAACAACACTGGTTAGTGCTTTATTATTGGTTTCAACTGCAAATTATGCTTCAGATCAAACTGTTGTGGCGCAACAATTAAGCTCAGGTGTAAACCAGCAATACTTTGATAAAAAAATCGCTCCACAACAGGATTTCTATCAACATGTGAACGGGCACTGGTTAGAACACGAAGATATTCCATCTGACATGCCAAACTGGGGTGCATTTACCCAGTTACGTGAAAATTCGACTCAGCAGTTGCATGCCATTGTCGAAGACCTGGCCAAAACAAAATCCGCTTATGGAACCAATGAACAAAAAGTCGGTAGCCTATATGCCAGCTTTATGGACACTAAGACTTTAGATACAAAAGGCTTAATGCCACTTAAAGCAGATTTAGCCAAAATTTCAGCTATGAAAACCTCAAAAGACTTTACGTTGTTGGTCGCGGAATTTGCGAAAACTCGAGTCACCACACCTTTTGATTTTGGTGTGATGCAAGACTTGAAAAAGTCCGATCAAATGGCGGTAATGATGGGACAAAGCGGTTTAGGCTTACCTGATCGTGACTACTATTTAAAAGACGATGAAAAATTAAAAATAGCACGTGAAGCGTATGTGAAATATATCGAAAAACTGCTTATGCTTTCTGGTGAAATAGAAGCTGAAGCAAGCACACATGCGCAGACAATTTTGCAGTTAGAAACCGACATTGCCAAAGTGCAATGGGACAGCGTGCAAAATCGCGATATAGAAAAAATGTACAATGTCTTTGCACTCAAAGATGTAAAAACTTTAGTGCCGGCATTTGATTGGAAAACCTATTTTAAAGCCACAGGCCTAGATAAAAAAACCAAAACCGTGATTATGGCGCAAAAAAGTTATTTTGAAGATCTCAATCAAATTTTAGAAAAAACACCGATTAATTCATGGCAGACCTATTTTAAATTTCACCTGATTAATAGCAATGCAGCATATTTAAGCCAACCTTATGCCGATGCAAACTTTGACATGTATAGCAAAACCTTACGTGGAGTGACTGAGCAACGTGCGCGTTGGAAACGCGGTGTCGATTTGACCAATGCGATTCTGGGTGAAAGTCTGGCACAAGTGTATGTGGCAAAACATTTCCAGCCTGAACAAAAACAGCGTATGGAGAAATTGGTCGACAATTTATTGCTGGCATTTGAGCAAAATCTCAATAAATTAGACTGGATGAGCGATGCCACCAAAGTTCAGGCACATCGTAAACTGAAAAGTTTCAGTGTGAAAATTGGCTATCCAAACAAATGGCGTGATTACAGCAAGTTAGATATTAAAGATGGCGACTTAATTGGTAATATTCAGCGTACCAACAGTTTTATTTATGACATCGAAATGAACAAGCTGGGCAAGCCAGTTGACCGCGAAGAATGGCATATGCTGCCGCAAACGGTAAATGCTTACTACAACCCAATGGGCAATGAAATTGTTTTCCCTGCTGCTATTTTACAGCCGCCATTCTTCGATATGAATGCTGATGATGCCGTGAACTATGGCGCAATCGGTGCCGTGATTGGGCATGAAATCAGTCATGGTTTTGATGATCAGGGTAGCCGCTTTGATGCAGATGGCAACATGAAAAACTGGTGGACCGAAGAAGACGATAAAAAGTTTAAGGAAAAAACCAAAGCTCTGGTTGAGCAATATAATGCTTATGAAGCGATACCGGGCTATCACGTCAATGGTGAACTGACCTTAGGTGAAAATATTGCCGATAACTCAGGTCTGGCGATTGCCTATGAAGCTTATAAATTGTCATTAAATGGCAAGCCTGCTCCGGTGATTGATGGATATACCGGAGATCAGCGTTTCTATATTGGCTGGACGCAGGCATGGCGTGCCAAAGTTCGTCCGGAACTGGCATTACAGCTGTTAAAAACAGACCCGCATTCACCAGCAGCCATTCGTGGCCGTGCGACCTTACTTAACCAGAAACCTTTCTATGAAGCCTTTAGCGTCAAGCAAGAAGATCCAATGTATCTGGAAGAAGATAAACGGGTAAAAATCTGGTAAGTCTGATTTCCTCATTCGATTCCAAAAGTCCTGACTGATGTCGGGACTTTTTTTATCTCTCAGGTTACAGAGTTCTACAGGTTTTCTAATCTTTTACATGCTACAAAGAAACTGCATTGTTCAAGCAGTTTGAACGGGTGAAAAAGGAAAGGAATATGGGATTCAAAGCTTTATCGGGTCTTCGGGCAGTCTTTATGACTACAGCATTGCTGGGTGCAACTCAGATTGCGACAGCCGGTCCAACAGTTGATCAGCTTAGTGACTGTTTAATGAAATCCACGACGGCCACTGATAAAACCACAGTCTTGCAATGGACCTTTGTGGCATTGGGTAATCATCCCGATCTGAAAGCTTTTAGCAATGTAACTGCAACTCAAAAGGAAACACTCGACAGAAATTTAGCGACAGTTTTACAGCGGATTCTGGTTGAGCAATGTCCAACCCAAACCAAAGCGGTGATTCAGGCTGAAGGAGTACAAGCAGTGGGTGAAAGTTTCCAGGAGCTTGGGCAGGTCACAGGTGAGGAAATACTGAAAAATCCGGAAATCAAAAGTCAGCTGAATGGTGTACTCAAATATATCGATATGAGCAAACTGGTCACGACGTTTTTGACCCCTGACGTGTGGAATAAACTAGGCATCACCCGTTAATGGATTGCAGATGCAGCCAAACTTAAACCGCAAAAATGTGGTTTAAGTTTTATAGAGCTTGCCTGGAAACAGTCGGTCCCGAATTTCATCCCAGTTGGTCGACAGCCAGCAAATAAATGAACCTAAGGTAACCATCATCGTACCGATCCAAAAGGTGTGGGATAGACTGGTATTCAGTACCCACATCGAAATGATAGACGAAAAGATCGGGCTAAAATATGATAACGCGACCAGCATCGCGATATTGCCCTGGTTAATCCCGATATTCCAGGCTGCATAACCCAAGCCAGTTACGACCGAAACCAGCAACATATACAGCATAATATTCAAGTCAATATTAAGAAGTTGTGGCAGTTGTTCGTGATCTAACAGCAGCGTCTTGCTCCAGAGAACCACACTTACCATCGCGAAAAAGAACACGATCGGGTTATGTCCTTGGCTATATTTTTTGGTAAATACACAATACAGCGACCATAAACTCGCTCCAATAAATGCCAAGATGTAACTGGTCGGATTGGCTTGAATGTTATGAATGACGGTTGCTAAATGAATATCGCCGTTGCCTGTCTGGATATAAAAAATACCTGCCAGACTAATACTAAGCCCCACCACCACCAAGCTATGAAATTTTAGTTCATGAAATAAAATCAGCATCGCAATGGTCATACTGGGCCACAAATAATTCACCAGACTAATTTCAATGGCTTGCTGTGCAGTTTGTGCGAGTGCTACGGCATAGGCAAAGCAGATTTCATACACCATAAATAATGCAGCTGCACTCAGCAGATAAAATTTGGGTATGGTTTTGAGTTTGGGAACGCCAAAAACAGCCAGTAAGAGCAGGGTGCTTAAGCTATACATCATCAGTACAGCTAGATCAGGTCCAATACTAAAACTGATTTTTTTGAGCAATCCCACGATAGACGACCACTGTAAAATGGCACTTAAGCCAATCAGCGTAGCGAGATTTTTCGACATGGTAAGGGCGGGATGGGAGAATGTGCAGATTGTATTCCTGTTGAGTGATTTTCAATATGGGATAAACACGATTTTATGATCAAATTCAAAAAAATCGTTAACAACGGCTTTAAGATTTGAATATCCCGATCATGAGTTTAATGATCCAGAAAATGGGTGTGAAAATTAGCTCGATACCATCGGAAAGGTTGGCAATTTTGCTTTGTCTGGCTGTGAGTGTACGTGGTTTGATGGATTTACGTCTTCTTGACTGATATGCGCCAATGATGAACACAAGAATGATCAGGATAATACTAAGCAAAATAATATAATTTGGCATGTTTTTATTTTTCTTCGGTTTGTTTTTGATTTTATAGCATGTTTTAAATCCTCTCCCTAGCCATCATCCTTTTTTGCGCTTCGTGTTAAAGCAGTACTTTAAAAACTTCTTTAGGAGGGCGAGCCTCGCGTATCAAATTGATCACATGACAAAGTCTCCCTTTCTTAAAGGGAGATTTAGAGGGATTGTAGCTATCACGTTTAAAGAAAGGTTTGGAAAGTAGAATACGTTCTAAGTCTTCGAGTTTAGTGATAGAAGATACTTCTTAGTTATCATGTACTTTAAATTTCCTTTATTTCATGAGAAAATATAAATATTCTATATATTTATTAAAAATCATGAATTTTTATATCATTTCAAATAGCGAGCAAGAAAATTTAAAAAAGTATCAAGCCCCATACTTTTTGTTTAGAATTGATCTTTGGAATGACTATAGTTATAGAACTCAGTTTTATGCGAGTTTTATAGATGAAAAATATAATAAACATGATTTTGGTCATATTAAGATTATTTTTGATAATGAATTAAAAGAAAAGCTGAATCCATCTGAGCATTTTAATTATGTGGATTTTATTCCTAAAGAATTTTCAAAATTAAATGAGGGTTTTTATAGTATAGGGAATTTATATTTTTATAAAAGATTAAAAGAAATTTTCCCTGTAGATCAAATAAAATTAATTCTAAATTCATTAAGCGATATAGCCGTGGATTTGAATAGATTAGATAAAGGGCGAATTCAAACATGAGGTGCGACAGTTTGAAAAGTCTTATGATAATCAACAAGCTGAGCAAATTTCTCTAATGGT
>NZ_JAYWYX010000042.1:0-10834 GCF_048147925.1 Acinetobacter sp. 226
CAGTTAGTTAGCTTTTTAACCCCTAAACCTATGAAAATCGGGTGGGGATGATTTTTTTGTCGTGTGCAGAGTTTTTTTCTTAATTACCTACTTTTCGATGTAGGTTATGAATATATTTTACCTATTGGTAAAAATAAAGATATAAGACAAAAGATGAATATGCTAGGAATTTCGCATAACAACCATCATGTTAAATAGAGAACAGTTAGGAGATTATTTATTCTTTCAATAGACAAAAACTTGCGGAATTTTTCTTAATTTGTAATCCTTGCGGCCAAGGGTGTCTAGCGTAGCTAAGACAGGTATTCGTTATAGTCGGGCCGCTATAATACGGATGACGAGTGCCTGTATGTTTAACCTAAATATCTTTAACAAGATCTCTAGTGAAGGATTGACCATCAAAAATGATCTTGAGCTGAATTCTGAGAATCAACTGATAACTAAATATAAGAGTTCTACTTCTGAAGACTATAAAAAAGCAATTATTTTGATCTTTAAAGAACGTGGCTATACCAGGTTAGAAATAGGTCAGTTACTTGAAAGATAACTCTAAAGAATTCCTAAAAATAACATAATACACCTTATACGAAATGCGTTATAATTCTCTTGAAAATTCAACGCTGTAGTTTCTTTTTTGCCCAACCTCCCCAAGGTGGGCTTTTTTTTATGATTTTTTCACGTTCCACGCTTATTATTTAATCAAAGTTTCACGACTTTGTTTAGGTCAATTGAATAATCAGAATGCCTGGTCTTTTTCTTTTTGGCGTTCATCCAGCTCTTTTTTGAGTGCCTTTTTATCCTGGTACGATGCAATCAGCATGATCGGGATCAGCAGCGGGGCCACAATAATTCCCAGGGCAATGTCTTTCAGTTTCGGCATGATCTCTCTCCCTTAGTCATTATCAAAAACAGCATTCAGCACACGGCCAAATAAGCCACGTTTTTTAGGTTCTGGTTCAACATGCTCAGGAAGATGGATCTGTTTACTCTCGGAAGTAGTCAATTCGTCATAGTTAGAGTCAGTCTGTGACCGAGGATCCGTTGCTATATTTGAATTTATAGATTCATTTAGCTTATCAATATTTTCTTGTTGTGACTGTTCTAAGGTGCCTTTAAACTCAATTCTATGAGTAAGATCTTCAATATGTTGCATCAAAGACTTTTCTCTTTGATTTGCTAAATCTAACTGATTTTTTAGTAAAGAAATCTGATCTTTTAATAGATTTTCGACTTCAGATTGAACGTGTACCTGTACATCCTTCTGAACTTGTTCAGTACGTGTACTGGACTGAACACCGACTGGGTTGCCATAAACTCTGATAAGTTCAGATAAGTCTATTAGACCATCATTATCTCTTGATAATTCACCATTTTTTAAAGCCTCATATATTGTTGTCCGTGATTTTTTAAAGGCTTTACTTGCGTCCATAACGCTAAATTTTGTAGTGTTCAATACAATCCCTCTGTTCATGTACAAGGATGTTCAGGTGAGCATATTACTGAACATTATCTTTATTTTGTTTGAAAGCCAACCTTTACTAGATATGGATATAGTTCTTTAAATTTTTCAGCATTTAATAGCATTTCGGCAATTCGTACGGCAAATTGCGGATAGCTTTCGGTGCCTTGAGAATACTTACTCATTTCAGGCAGTTCTGACAATTTGTTAGCAAATAAATGACGCTGAGCATCTGTTAACTTGGTGAAAATATCTAAGGTGTTTTGATCTCTAGCTTCTAGATTTGGTTTGTTAACGTTTTTCTTTTGCTTGAATGAGAATGAAAAGCCATAAATTGAACGTCCTTTTTTATGCTGCTCATACTTAACAGTGATATCTGTAAACTCATTAACTTGAGCTATAGCTAGATGTAAGACTCTGTCTTTAAAGTTCCCCATTCTTGTGTACTCATCATCAAGCACACCAATTTTTTTTCTAAACTCTTCAAGCTCTATAACAGGAGTTTGGCCAGTGCTACGCCATGCGATCAATAATTCATATAGACGTACAGCATAAGCACTACTGAGATTACTAACTTGCTGTAATTCATACTTAGTGAACTGTTCTTCGAGTTTAGTAATTAATGGAACAATAGCAGGTGCAAAAATTAACTTAACAGTCGCTTCAGCGTCAATATAACGAATCTCACTAACCCATCGGCTTAGTACGTTTTCGATATTTCCTCGTTTATTCATCTCTTGATAGCTAAATTGTCTAGCAAATAAATCTTTTGAAGCATCCTTTAATGCTTGATAGGCAGTCTGTCTTGCAACATTGAATTGATTGATATAGCTCTCTGCATGGACTTCTAAAGGGTTGTTTGCATTAATGCCTTTACCACTTTCTCTTGCTTCAACAATAGCTAAAAGAATAAGTCGCTGTTCAACTAGATCTAGGTTATAGCTTGCGTTAATTAAAGCATTATCTTTTACAACTAGATCTCGCATGTTATTAGTCTACTTTTTTATTTCTGAATATAAATCTATATAAAATATTATGTAGTTAAATGCAAGGTAAACGTAGTTAAATCTACAAAAAAAAATAAGTAGACTTATGGTAGGTAAACGTAGTCATATTGGTAGGTAAACGTAGTCATATTGGTAGGTAAACGTAGTCATATTGGTAGGTAAACGTAGTCATATAACCCTTGAAAGCATTGTGAACAAAGGCTTTCAGCATATCTAAAAGCATTTAAAAACTTTAAAATAATTAAAAGCCCAGAGAATGAAAAATTGCCCTTGGTTTTCGCTACGCTCAAACTCTATTGAATCTCGCTTTCGCTCGATTCGTCGGGGCAATTTTTTGGCTCTTCTCGTTGTGACTTCAATAAAAAGCAAAAGCACGATGGATTCGCTTCGCTCATAGAGCTTTTTTACTCGCTGCGCTCGATCTAGACTCAATTTTCTGCATGTAATTTACGCTTATTTAGGCTTCACAGCCTAAAAAACTGTTTTTCAGAGGGTCTAAGCGCGAATTTCAGCGATTTCACTCGTAGACACTCGTTCTGTACCTTCCTATGTGAATTTGAGCTTAAATCGCAAATGAGTGCATTTAAAAGCTAAGTTTTATAGTAATTAGATAAAATCTTTACCTTTTGTATGAGGGTCATAAGAAAAAACAGGTTTTTTAGTCTTCAATTTTTCTGTATTTCTTTCTGCATTCGTCATTTTCATTTTTTCATTAGAAGTGGGGACCATATCCTGGGACTCTAATTTTTCTATTTTATGTAGATGTACCTTTTTTTCACTCATTCCCATTCTATTCAAATTTCGCAAAACTGAACTGTAAGAAATATTGTTCGCTAGCTCAGGTAAATCAGCGTGGATTTCCTTAATTGTATAACCAGCTTCTAGCCGTTTTTCTATTTCAGGTAATACAGAGATGATGAATTTCTTTGCGCCATGTCTGGTGACCATAATGACTTCCTCTTTCTTTAATTTATGCAATTATGTGCAACCATATGCAATTATGAGCTTTTATAAGATTTTATATGAAATTATCTGCAACTATAAGCTTTTAAATAGTTTTTATTCATTTTGATGTGCAATTATATGCATTTATGTGCAATTGAACTTTCAGTGATATTGGCAAGATGTGTAATGTTATATAACATGGCAAGCCCTGGTTATATAAATTACCCTACTTATTCGCTTTCAGCTCAACGTGGCCTCTTGTCCTGCGGAGCTTTTGGCATAGCCAAAATGTACTGGAAATCAAAAAATGACTGAACAGAAAAAGCCGAAACGGATACGCCAAAAAGTAATTCAAGTTGTGGTAACTGATGAAGCTGAGAAAAAGCAAATTGAAGAAAATGCTGCTCAGGGAAATTTATCAGCTTCTCAATATTTGCGTGATCTAGGATTGGGTTATCAACCTAAAAGTCTGACTGATATAAAAACAATCCAGGAAATTCGCAGCCTAAAATCAGATATGAATAAAGTGGGTGGACTACTGAAAAACTTAATGAATGGAGAACTGACTGATCCTAAAGAGATCCGATCTAAAGTAAATGGGCTACTGCTGGATTTTTCTAGGAACCAAAATTCAATTGATCTATTCATTTCTAAAGTCAGATCCGCGATCAAGTTTTAAAAAAGTGTAAGGTGTGTGACCTTGTATAGTGGCGTTAGCCAGCTGTCCCTTCAGAGCTGCACTAAACCAGGTATTCCCAAAAAGGTGTAAGGTATGTGACCTTGTATAGTGGCTTTAGCCTGATGAATTTCGTATATGAGTTTTTATGTTAAATGTTCTTTAGATTGGAGCCGTTTATGATGTTCAATAAAAGATGTCTATAAAATCGGTGGCTATTCACAGTGCCAGGAAAACATCAGGCTCACGAATCCAAGTATTTTTCCGGCCAATGATGAAACTGAACAAAAAGCTCAGGACTGATTTTGACTGTATAATTTTTAGTTTGCATTTAGTGATGCCAAATAACGATAATTTATGAATAAAGTCAAAGTGCACGGTCAATTACAGAAATAAGTAAATCTTGAATAGACGGATACGCCTATAGGTTGTTTACTTCTGCCTCTTATTAGTTGTTAAGGCTTTTGAAACTTCTTAAGAGGAAATTAATATGAAATTTCTGATAGCGTTGCTCTTTCCTTGGTTGCCTTTCTTTATGATAGGTCGACCTTTTGCAGCAATGATATGTTTGTTTCTTCAAGTTACCCTTTTAGGCTGGCTCCCAGCTGCGATCTGGGCTGTGCATGCTTTATTGCAAGATCATGCAGACCAAGAAGCGAAAGCAGCTTTATATCACTAAGTTTAATTTAACTCTCTCCTAAGCATTCTTGAAATTGCTACTGTCAAAGCTCATTGAATAATGAGCTTTGCTTATTTGGTATAAGAAATTTTATGTTAAACAAAGACAATTATTATTTCTTCAAAAGTTAAAAACCGCCTAACAGGCGGTTTTTCTTATTAAATATGGCTATTCGGCCATATTGAAAGCGGTAAAATTTGGCGGTTTATATATGATTTGCGTATGGGAAAAAATCATCATTCCCGAAATTAAAAACATCAATATTGTTATTACAGAACTATATAATCGCATTCATTACTTATCAATCTTACTAGACCAACATCTTAATCTTGTATTGTTACATTTACAATAAAAATATGATTTTATTGTATTTTTTTTGATTAATTTTGTTTTTTATAAATTTAATGAATATGTATATAAGAAAACTTGATTTTTACTATTTTTAGTGTATAGTTGACTTAACTAGAAAAAAGTCTTGTTCCGGTAAATCTTCTTTAAGTATCGCAGTTTTAGTCATAATCCTTCGTTTTTTTCAGATTTTAAGTCGCTTCTTTATTATTTTCAAAGTTATACCCAGTCAATAAAATGACTTAAAATTATTAAAAATTAGTAGGATATATTATGTCAAACTCAAATGTTGTTAAAGGTACTGTAAAGTGGTTCAACGAAACTAAAGGTTTTGGTTTCATTCAACAAGAATCAGGTCCAGACGTTTTTGCTCATTTTAGCGAAATCGCAAGTTCAGGTTTCAAAACCTTAATGGAAGGCCAAATGGTTGAATTCAGCGTAGCCCAAGGTCAAAAAGGACCGAATGCTGTAAATATTATTGCTATCTAAGCAGTAATAAGCAGTAATAAAAAGCACTCATGAGTGCTTTTTTTATAATTTAAAATTAAATTTTAAAGTTATTTCCAAAATTGGAAAATTTTCAGAAAAACAGGATTCAAGTTGTTAAAAATAAATTATTTAATTGCAAAAGCTAAAAATGGTACTGAAATTATTGTTTCATTAACTCCTCTTAATAAAATGCAAAGTACACGTCAGGGGTTAAAAACAATTGAAGTGGGTAAAAGAGTTCTTCTCTCATCTGGGATGGAGGTCGATTTAAATTTAGATGGCCGTACATTTTATACTTCTTTAAATCAGCTATTTAAACTCGATCACAGAGTTATTTAGATAAAAAAATAAAAATCAGATATTTATTTAAATAGTTTCTACTGTAATTTTATGGAAGGTATATACATGCTTAAGCAGAGTATTAATGTTAAAGATCAGTTTGGGGTTAAACACACTATTCAAGCAACTGTGGATCATCAGTTTGCCAGTACCCGCTCTCATTCGAATATAAAACATATCACTGTTGATGGTGAAAATATTCGACCTAGTTTTGAAATGTTTTTTCAGAGTACCGTAAGTGGGAAAATTTTCAAAATTGCATAAATAATGCGAATTTTAAGCTAGTCCTTTTAATTTAAACTGGAATATTAAATCGTATACATAACCATTTTAAAAATAATTGTTTATGATTAAAATTTGGTGCTGCGATAGCATCTACTAGAGGTGGAACCACCTCTATGATGCTACTGAACAGGCTGTTATTGATTTCGCAATTCAATATCCCGCATATGGTCAGCACCGTACTAGTAATGAATTACGCAAGAAGGGTGTATTCGTTTCAGGGAGTGGGGTTCGCTCTATATGGCTTCGTCATGATTTAGAAAACTTTAAGAAGCGTTTAAAAGCACTTGAGGCTAAAGTGGCACAGGATGGTATTGAATTAAATGATCAGCAGATTGCGGCACTTGAACGTAAGCATGAGGATGACGTTGCTTGTGGTGAAATCGAAACAGCTCATCCAGGCTATTTAGGCGCGCAAGACACCTTTTATGTCGGGAATCTCAAAGGTGTTGGACGAATCTACCAACAAACATTCATCGACACTTATAGCAAGGTCGTTCATTGCAAGCTCTATACAACAAAAACACCGATTACAGCGGCTGATTTACTCAATGATCGTGTGTTGCCATTCTATCAATCTCAGGACTTACCAATGCTTCGCATCCTCACAGACAGAGGTACTGAGGATGCGCTAAGGTAGAACAACATGACTATGAGTTGTATCTGGCAGTCAATGATATTGATCACACGAAGACAAAAGCAGCTTCCCCGCAAACAAATGGTATATGTGAGCGTTTCCATAAGACGATTTTGCAGGAGTTCTATCAAATTACGTTCAGGAAGAAGCTTTATAGCTCATTGGAAGAATTACAGGTTGATCTAGACGATTGGCTGAAATTCTATAATACTGAACGGACTCATCAAGGAAAAATGTGCTGTGGTCGTACACCACTTGAAACTTTACTTGATGGAAAACGGATTTGGGCTGAGAAAAATTTAGCTCAAATTTAACCTGACAGGCACAATAAAAAATGGGTAACTGTCAGATCAGGTTTGAGCTAGTACACTTTATGCAACAATGCCGAGATAAACCCAATATTTTAAATCTATCCCTGATATTTAGTTATACGTCGAAGTTGCTCTAATTCTTCGATTAAATCCAGTATCATGGCCAAAGCAGTAAAACTTGCATCAAAATCACGCTGTAAACGATACGCTTTTTGTGCACGTGACACATCATCTACTAAAAAATATAAATCTGATGCATTTAAGCGATGTGGCAAAATATCGTATTCAATCAGTTGTAGAACCCATTGAGGACTTTGACCACAGACTTGAGCAAAACTATTTAAATCATAATGTTGTTGTTCATCTAAAACTTCTGCCTGCTGGATATCTTCTAAGACCACCTCATAATATTTAACTGTTGTCATAATTTTACTCCTTATGATGATCTTGGCTTAAAGTTTGAAAATGCTGCTGCAAATGCTTCATAAGCCTGTTTTTGTTGCTCAGTTTGCGCATCTGGTTGCACAATATCGAGGATCAGGAATAAATGCCCTGGATCTTTCGCAGGAATACCCTGATTTTTTAAACGTAATTGTTGACCTGTTTTTGCATTTTTAGGAATCTGAATATTGAGTTGTTTGCCATTGGGTAAACTTGCCATAATGGATTGTCCAAGTGCTGCTTCCCATGGACTAATCTTCAGATGATGATAGACATCCGCGTTTTCAACATAAGTTGAATCTGTAGCTTTATATTGGATTTCAATATACAGATCGCCATTTTCACCACCATGAATACCCGGTTGTCCTTGTCCTGTTAAACGGATTTTTTGGCCTGCTTTCATGCCTTTTGGAATTTTAACTTTTAAGACTTTACGCTGTACTTCTGCTTGCCCATATGCATTGATAGTGGGAATCTGTAATGTGACATTTTGAGTTGCGCCATGGAATGCAACATCCAGATCTACTTCTAGAGTCGCATGTTGATCATCCCCTTTATAGGATGCTCGACCTTGATAACGCTGTTCATTAAAACCACCAAAACCACCGCCAAAGCGACCAAACAAGTCCTCAAACCCTGAAAAATCCTGCCCGCCCATATTGGAATAATATTGATGACTATTCCCACCTTGGCTACGGCTACTCTGTGGATGGTCTAATTCAAAATCATATTCTGCTTTTTTTTCTTCATTACTTAACACATCGTAGGCAACATTTACTTCTTGCATACGCTCTTGAGCATCAGCTTCTTTACTGACATCTGGATGATATTTTCTTGCAAGTTTACGATAAGCTTTTTTAATTTGCTCATCAGTTGCATCTCGAGATACACCTAATATTTCATAATAATTCTTGGCCATATCTACTCTATTTTATTGTTTATGTTTTAATCATTATTCAAATTTTTTAAAGATAAAAAAACCTTTTAAGGATTTTTCTTGTTATAAATTATTTCTTTGCACACAAAAAATAACACATTAAAATTATAGCATAATATAGTTTTTCTCATGACAACTGCTATAGCTGATTACTTAATGGATTATCATAATAAAAAATATTAGACCTCTTGCGAAAGTATAGTTTTATCTAATTTTTGAATTGGCTAAAACCTCATAAAATATAGCTTTCGACTGCTTAAAATTTGACTAACGCAAGAAGTCTATTTATTAATCAAAAAATATCTTACTAATTAGTATAAATTTATTGCAAATTTTTATTTATATTTCCAATATATACAAATCCTTTAAATCAATGATTTATGGGTTTTTATATAACTTCAATATTCATGAGATATACAATGAAAAAACTGCTTTTGGTATCACTTCTTGGGGCTGTTGCAGCAACTACGGCCAATGCTGGTAATACAACAATTCAGCCATATGTAGGCGCTGGCTATACATTTTTAAATAACGATGATGTTGATGTACATTTTCTAGGCCTGAATGGTGGTTTGCAATTTAATGAATATGTTGGTGCTGAAGTATTCTGGAATAAATCTGTGAATGACATCGAGTTCGATGGCGATTTAGAAGAATTTGGTGTAAGAACTGATGCCGATGTTCAATACTATGGTATTGGCTTAACAGCTAAATATCCTTTAGCAAATAACTTCTATGCTAAAGGTATGGCTGGTTATGCACGTGTTGACCTCGATGTAGATGCTACTTTTCAAGGTTATACAGTTTCAACTAGCGAAGATGATTCAGGTTTAATCATTCAGGCTGGAGCTGGCTATAACTTCACTCCAAACTTGGCTGCAGAAGTAGCTTATACACACGTTAATGCGTTTGATGGCTTTAATGGTGTAAATGCTCAATTAAAATATAACTTCTAATTTGTTGAGTTAAAGAGCGAGGAGAAAATCCTCGCTTTTTTTATCAAAAGAGTATAGCTGAATGATAGCAAGCCAAATCGCATACAATATCTATCATTAGACTTAATGCAATAATTAAATGATGTTGTTATCATTAATCTAATAGAATTAATATTAAATGATAGAAATGAATACACGTATTTATCTACGAGCTTCAACTAAAGATCAAGATGCAAAAAGGGCTTTGCAGATTCTTCAGGATCTAAACCAAAACTTGAATTTGGGTGAAACCATTGTGTACGTGGAAAACTATAGTGGTACGAAGTTAGACCGACCTGAATTGAATAAGCTGCTGTCAGAAGCAAATCAAGGTGACACCTTGTTAGTTGAAAGTATTGACCGATTATCACGCCTAACCCAACGAGATTTTCAAGAGCTGAAGCGCAGGATCCAGGAGAAGGGACTTCGTTTAGTCGTAGCGGATCTTCCTACTACCTACCAAATGATTCAAACCAGTGACAGCATTACTCATTCAATCCTGGAACTCATCAACAATATGTTGATTGATCTCCTGGCAACAATGGCCCGCCTAGACAATGAGAAACGTATAGAACGTATTAAGCAGGGCCTGGCACGCTCGGGTTACAAGCCAACAGGTAAGAAAGCCAATGAGGCTAAGCACAAACGAATAAAAGAATTACTAGCAGCTGGCAATATGACTAAAGAAGAAATTGCCAAAGCAGTGAATTGTGGAGTTGCAACTGTTTATCGAGTTGCTAAAGTCATTTAAAAAGGCTTGTATCAGTGCTTCCCTTATGTCATATCTATTTACAAAGGAACAAGGCATCCTTAAAGATCAAAAGAAGGGATTAATGATGAAAAAGCATTTAATTTTCCTTGTTTTTATAGTGATGGTTTTTATTTTAGCTCTAGTTGTAAAGATTAATAATGATCATAAAAAAGGGCAAGCATTAAAGAAATTAGAACTAGTTGAAAAGCAAATCCATTAGGTAAAAATTGACTTATACTTATTTAAATAACGCTAATAACTAAGCCCAAAGAACACCTAGACCCAGTGCTACACACGCTTAGTTTTTTATATTTTAAAAGAGCATTTTAGCAAATATCATAAAAGACCGATCTATTCTCAAGCCAGTTTTTTATATCGCCGAGCATTATGGTTTCATCATAGATATATGAATATTAAGATAAATAAAAAGCCCTATAGTCTCTCCCGTTACTATAAGGCTTATAAAACGCTGTAATTTTTTTCTCTCTGCACACGACAAAAAAATCATCCCCACCCGATTTTCATAGGTTTAGGGGTTAAAAAGCTAACTAACTGTCGA
>NZ_JAYWYX010000043.1:0-10075 GCF_048147925.1 Acinetobacter sp. 226
AAAATCACCGAAGATGATGAGCAAGCCAGAGCAAAACTGATTGCTCAGATGGACAAGTATTTGACTGATGAACGTGATCGTAAGCTCTTTAATTTATAAGTGATAGGGAATTAATCATGGCATTGAGCCAATTCGATATTATTAAGTCTTTAGGTGAATCTATTGAATGGTTTGAAAAAGAACTCTCTTGGGGAATGCCTATTGCAGAATTAAGGCATTTAACAGGAAGAATTGGGGAACTTTATGTAGCTATGATGACCTTAGGGCAATTAGCCGATTCAGTTAATCAGAGAGGTTATGATGTAGTTTCCAGTACTGGACAAAGAATTTCTGTTAAGACTGTTACTACAGCAAGTCATGTAGATTTTAATCTTAAAACGATTGAGTTAGTGGACAGAATTATTGTTTTAAGAATTAACCCTGAGGACCTCTGTATTGAAGTAGTCTATGACTTAAATATAGAGCAGTTTCAGGCTAAGTCACGAGAATACAAAGGGAAATATATTTTAGGTATTTATAACAAAATACTTTTAGCTAATTCAAAAATAAATATAGGGTTAAATGTTCCTACTGAAACAGAAGTGAAAGTTGAAAATAATCATGAGTTATTGATTTTAAATAGTATTTTTTATGATGGATATGAGATAAAACAATATGAAAATGCAAGAATTGAAGTTTATAAGGATGGTGAAAAACAACCATCAGCTAAAGAAATTTTGAGACAGATAGCACTCCCTTTAAATGTCTCTTTAAATAATTCAGCTGGAAATCCTAAAAATACTCAGCAATTGGGGGATCATGTGATCAAGGCAATAAAGAACTTTAGATCAACCTGATTTCGCATAAGAGATTTTATGTTAAATAGCCCCTCGATCAGGAGCTATTTTTTTTACTTCGCATAACGTGCATTATGTTAATTTTAGAGAAAGTTTAAAATTAGGCAATAATTTATAAGAATCATAAAATATAAAGCTAAAAAAATGAGAATTTGATGTGTATTTTTATAATTTGCGAATTACAATCATTCCCATTAAAATTTCAGTGAAATATTCTTGTGTTCAAACGTCGTTTATTACCAAGCTTATTGCCTCTTACCTGCGCAATGCCAGTCTTTGCAAGTGATCAAATCATTACTTTACCTTCCATTACCTTACAAGCAACAGGCGCAACTGAAGATACTGAAAAAGCCTATAAAGTTAGCTCTGCGAGCTCAGCAACTCGTACCAACACTTCACTGAAAGAAACACCTCAAGCTGTAACCGTTGTTCCAAAAGCTGTATTAAAAGATATTCAAGCAACGCGTTTATCGGAAGCACTAGATGTTGCAGGAGTAGGGCGTGCAAATAACTTTGGCGGGCAAGGTTTAACGACTTTTACTTCACGCGGATTTACCAGTGGCGAATATTACCGTAATGGTTTTCCAATTAACCGTGGTTACCCCAATGCACCAGATAGTAGTACCGTTGAACGTGTTGAAGTTTTAAAAGGGGCGTCATCAAGTTTATATGGTCGTGGTGATCCTGGTGGCACATTTAATGTCGTCAGCAAAACACCTCAAGCTGAACGAAAAACCACTTTAGGTCTAAATGTTGATGAGGAAGGTTTATACCGTGGTACTGTGGATACCACAGGCGCATTAACAGAAGATAAAAGCCTGACTTACCGTTTAAACTTGATGGGTGAAAATGGCGATACCTATCGAGATAATGTAGATACCAAACGCTGGAATATTGCACCTGTATTGCAATGGACGCCTTCGGATGCGACTAAACTTACGCTAGAGGCCGATTTTTTACGTAATCAACATGCCCTAGATCGTGGTTTTACCCGTTATGATGGGCAACAGAAAACCTCATTCGACTCATCAGACTATTGGTGGGAATCAGGCAAAGATCGCAATCGCCTATATAATAATAACGACATGCTACAGTTCCGAATTGAACATGCGCTGAATGAGGCATGGAAATTGAATGTTGGCACTCAATATTTAAATGGCAACCTGCATGGTTACGCTGTTGAAGCCAATGGCGTCAAAGCAAATACTAATGGCGAAGTGATTACCCGTAACTATAACTGGCGTAACTTAGATTGGATTGATAAGAATTTCCAAGCCAATGTCGTTGGTAATTTTAATCTATTCAATTTACAACATACCTTCATCTCGGGGATTGAACTTGAAGATTATGATTATAAATCTTACATCATCCGTTCAAGAGATAGCTTTGATTTAAACATCAATCAACCATACAACACACAGCCATTGCCTGAATTGGTGAATGTAACGACGAATGATCGCGAGCAATTGAAAAGCCAAGCATTCTTCGTGCAAGATCAAATCCGTATCACGGATCGTTTAAATACTTTGATTGCGATGCGCTTTGAAAACTATAAGCAGGATTATAGCAACTTCGTAAATAACTCGTCTTGGTCTACAGACAACAATGCCTTTATTCCACGCGTGGGTTTGACTTATGACCTGACAGATCAACTCACGGTTTACAGCAACATTAGTAAATCGTTTAAACCAAACTCTGGTGCAGATCGTAACAATCAAGGTTTTGATCCTGAAGAAGGTATTTCTTACGAAATTGGTTCGAAGTATGCCTTATTGGATAACCAGCTTTCTTTTGATACTGCTATGTACTATGTAAAGAAAGAAAATGTATTAACCTTAGACCCATTAGATTCCACCAAAAGCATTGCTGCGGGTGAAGTTACCAGTAAAGGTATTGATTTGAGTCTTGTTGGTAATATCACACCAGCATGGAAAATTATCGGTAATTATTCCTATGTCGATGCTGCCGTAAGCAAGGATAATACTTTGGCAAAAGGTACGCGTTTGGCCAATATTCCACAAGATTCATTCAATCTTTTAAGTATTTATGAGTTTAAGTCTGGTGCATTAAATGGTCTAGGCTTAGGTGTGAATCAACGTTATGTTGGTAGCCGTAAAGGGCAAACGGCCAATAGCACCTATAACATGGAAAGTTATGCGACCACAGATCTTATTTCTTATTATGATTGGAACAAAGATGTACGCTTAAGCTTTGATATCAAAAATATCTTTAACAAAGAATATGATGATAGTGCTTTCAACCGCTATGTATACCCAGGGCAGCCCCGTACTGCGAAGTTAGGAATAACATATAGTTTTTAATTTAAAGAAAGCCAGCATTAATGCTGGCTTTCTTTATTATTTGTTCCTATTTCTACTATTTAACATAATGGCGGTTATACGCAATACACTTGTATATTAATATAAATTTCAAGCACTTAATGAAAACAGAAAAATCCAAAAATGCCCAAAAAGCCGATTTTGAAACAAGTCGGCTTTTTTATGAGCAGTTTTGGAATGTTTTGCCAAGAAAATTGATTAATAAACGATCAATTTGGTAATGAGTGCCCATTTCATGCGGATCCAGGTTCCAAAACTATCCCCAATTGCTGGGGATAAAATTTAGGCTATTTTGTACGCTCTGGCGTACATAAATCTCGGCCCTTTGCGGCTACCTGGGACAGTGGAATTTTCCTATGATGAACTCATCGGGAACAGGAAGTTCCATACAAGAATAACAAGAGATAAGCACAAGGACTGTAAGGTACGACAGGAGTTATACCGAGCGAACCAATACGAAAAACCCCGGCAGGATGCCGGGGTTTTTTATTATCTAAACTTTTTAAATTAGGGTTGGATGGGCATCCAGAATGCGAATTAGAGTCGCTGCAGGACCAGTCGGATATCGACGGCCTTGTTCCCAGTTTTGCAGGGTTCTCGCGCTGATATGCAAACGTGCAGCAAATTCTGCCTGGGTTAAGCCAGTTTTCTCACGTACTTCTTTTATATCTGGTAATTCAAGCTCAGTCACTCGACTTGCTTTGATTTCATTGCGTTTGATGGCACCAGCTTCTTTGATTGAAGCAACCAGGTCATCAAATAAGTTGTTATCCATGAAATTGCTCCTTCACTAATTGACGTAGGATCGAGGTCTCTTTGTCTGTCAGATTATCTTTCACAGACTTTGGATAAGCGACTAGGAAAAAGATCTGATCATCCTCTGTGACCCAATAATAGATCACCCGGATACCACCACTTTTACCCTTATTACCTTGAGCACAACGTACTTTACGAATACCACCGCCATTCTTGATTAAGTCACCTTTATCGGGCTGTACTAAGAGATCTTGCTGGAGCTGACGATACTCTTCATCACTGACAAGCTCTTTGATTTGCTTGGTAAAAATACTGGTTTCAATGAATAACATAGGGTTAAGTACGTCAATGGCGTATAAGAATTTTAGCAGTTCTAGAACAAAAAAACGAGAGCTGTAGGCTCTCGTTTCGCATAATCAGTATTATGTTAATTTTAGGAAAACTTAAATTAAGATTTCAATTTTAGGGTCATCAATATTTTCTAATATGCCCTTATAAATCTCATAATTTACTATGTCATAGCAGACAAAAAAGACTTCTTTCACTTCATTATAAAAAGGTAATTCTGACAAGATAGTACCTATAGCAATTTCTGCTGCTAGCTGCTTAGGAAAGTTATAGACCCCAGTTCCCATATTCGGAACAGAAACTGTTTGAGCTTTAATTTCCTCTGCTTTTCTTAAAGCACTACTATAAGTATTACACAATAATTGTGGTTCATTTTTTTCACCATTTAGCCATCTAGGAGCAACCGCATGAATAACAAATTTAGCAGGTAGGTCACCTGCAACGGTTACTTCTGCACAGCCAGTCTGACAACCACCTTTTGTTTTATTTAGATGGATACAAGCCTCTTTCATCAGAGATCCTGCTTTTTTATGAATGATATAATCTAGGCCACCCCCACCTAACAAAGATTTATTTGCAGAACTAATAAGAGCATCTACTGGAAATTCTGTGATATCTCCATGAATTAAATTCACTTTCTTTTTCATAAGAATTAGAGGTTATGATACAAGATACATAATCATATATTTAAATAGAGGGGTTTATGGAAAAGGGTGCAATAATTTCAGATTGTAGTAAATATCGTTATTCACTTTGGCGTATTTGGGATAAAGAGAAACCTATATTTACATTTATTGGCCTAAATCCTTCAACAGCAGATCATATTCAAGATGATCCAACTATCAATCGCTGTATTAACTTTGCTAAAAGTTGGGGTGGGGGTGGCATCTACATGGCTAATCTTTTTGCATATAGAGCCACTGATCCACAAGAAATGATGTCTCAGGAAGATCCAATTGGCCCTGAAAATGATGCTTACTTGCAGCAATTAGCTACAGAATCTCATCAACTTATTGCTTGTTGGGGAAATGCTGGAATATTTAAAGACAGATCAACTTTTGTAAAACAACTTCTAAAAGATAAGCTCCATTATCTTAAATTAAATAAAAGTGGAGAACCTGGGCATCCTCTGTACATACATTCTTCAACAGAATTAAAGCCTTTTTTAGAACCCATTTAACATAATGGCTGTTATGCGAACCTAATTTTAAATAATAAAAAACCCCGGCATCCTGCCGGGGTTTTTCGTATTGGTTCGCTCGGTATAACTCCTGTCGTACCTTACTTTCCTTGTGCCTATCTCTTGTTATTCTTCTCTGGAACGTCCTGTTCTCTATGTCCCCATCATAGGAAATTGCAGCCAGGTCGTATAGGCGAAAAGGGCCGGAATTGATGTGAGCATATACGTACAAGATTGGCTAAAAACTATTCTAACTTTTACCTAAACTAGAAGAGCTTAATTCCTTAGTCATGACTAATATTTCGCATAACAGCCATTATGTTAAATCGCATATAAAAAAATTTGACATAAATTAAATTTTATACAATTATATTGCACACAATATATTATTTAAAGGTAATTAAAATGAGTAATCTTTATTCTACCCAAGTTAAAGCAATCGGTGGACGTTCAGGGAATATTCGTAGTGAAGATGGTATCTTAGAACTAAAATTAGCTTTGCCAAAAGAATTAGGTGGTCGAGGTGATGCAACGAATCCTGAGCAATTATTTGCAGCTGGCTATGCTGCATGCTTTGGAAATGCCGTGATCCATGTAACTCGTAGCAATAAAGAACATAAAATCCGTGATAACGATGTAGAAGTCCTGAGTACTGTTGGCATGGTTGCTAATGGCAATGGTGGATTTTCCTTAACAGTACACTTAGATGTCACTCTTTCAGGTATTTCACAAGCTGATGCAGAGAAGATCGTGGAACAAACGCATCAAGTATGTCCTTATTCCAACGCTATTCGAGGTAATATACAGGTATCGACCACTGTCTATACCAAATAAAAAGCTATGTCCAAGAATCAGCTTTGCCTAGATGAGCAACTATGTTTTCCTATTTATGCTGCATCTAATTTAATCGTAAAAGCTTATCGCCCTTTTCTTACACCTCTCGGACTCACTTATCCTCAATATTTAGTGATGTTGGTTTTATGGGAAAAAGAATGTGTAAGTGTGGGTGATCTTGGACAAATTTTACACCTGGATAGTGGGACACTAACGCCCTTACTAAAAAGAATGGAAAAGTCTGAACTTATTAATCGATCACGTGATCCTAATGATGAAAGAAGAGTCCTTATTTCATTAAAAGAAAAGGGTCGAGAGCTACGAGCTGCCGCAGAAATGATTCCTAAAGAGCTGACTCAAAGTATTCAACTTGAAAATTTAAATAAACTAAAAGAAGAATTAAAGTCATTGGTTAAAGTGTTATCAGAGAAAATTTAAGAAATCTTATTATCTGGTGATATGAGTCACTATGATTCTGAAAATTAATTAATTTTTCTAAAATTAACATAATACACCTTATACGAAATGCTTAGATCTTTCTCGTGAAATATCAGTATATTAGAAAAAGCCGTTCTGGACGCTAGGGCACCAGAACGGCTTTTTATTGATTATTCATGTTCCACGCTTACTATTTGATCGTTGTTCCACGGTTTTATTCAGTTTTAATAAACATCATCCGGTTTTTTGAGGAGTCATTATTTCAAGTGCTTGCACTGAAATTGGCTCATCAAAAAACTGGAATCTTGGCTAACCATATGGAAGGAAAAAGCGGCTTAGGAAGCCTCTCTTCTTCTGTTCTGGTTCAACATGCTCCGGGATAGGAATACGCTTATTGTCTTGCTGAGGAGTAGTCAATTCGTCATAGTTCGGTGCTAGTTCCGACCGAGGATCCGTTGCTATATCCTGTTTAAAGCTCTGATCGGTAAAGGTAGTCATATTGGCTTTTGGTGCTTCTAGTAAGCGCTGCATAGCTTCAATCTGTTCTTGATAAAACGATTCACGTTCTAAAGATTGATTTTCTCTCTGTATTGCCTGATTTAATTGTTTTTCCAGTATGTCAACTTGACGTTTTAGTAAGTCAACTTCTGTCAAGTTTTGACTGTTAATTGATTGACTTTGATTGACTGTATCCTCTTTTTTTTGTGGTTCCCCAAAAACTCTTAGGGCCTCTGAAAAGTCAATTAATCCATCAGATCCTTTAGATAAATTTCCTTTGTTTATATGTGCATATATGGCTTGTCTTGAATATCCATAAAGCTTAGCTAACTCTGAAACTGACAGTTTTTTCATTATGTAAACCAGTTTTCAACTTGTGTTAATACCTGACTGTTAACTTAACAATTTCAATTAACAATGTCATTGAAATCCTAATTTTCTGAGTAAAGGAAGTAATTCCTTAAATTTCTCTGCATCTTGCAGCATGGCAGCTATACGTACAGCAAACTGCTGATAGCTTTCTGTGCCTTGTGAATATTTACTCATCTCAGGAAGCTCTGAGAGCTTGTTGGCGAATAGATGGCGTTGTTTATCTGTTATTTTTGAAAAGAGGTCTAATGTATTCAGATCTCTTTTAGATTCGACTGAATGCGTGGCTGATTTTTTCTGTTTAAAGCTAAATGAAAAACCAGTAATAGATCTACCTGTTTTATGCTGTTCAACTTTGACAGTAATATCGGTATGTTCATTTACTTGTTTTAGTGCAATGTCTAAAACATATTTTTTAAAATCATACATTCGTTTGTATTCAGTCTCGAGTACACCTATTTTTTGTCTAAAATCATACATAGTTATGAGAGGCGTTTTTCCAGTACTACGCCATGCAATCAATATTTCATATAAACGAACAGCATAAGCACTTGTTAAATTACTTATTTGTTGTATTTCATACTTTGTAAATTGTTCTTCTAACCTAGTAATTAAAGGCACAATAGCAGGGGCAAAAATAAGTCTAACGACAGCTTCATTATCAATATAAGCCACCTCGCTCACCCATCTTGATTTGTGATTAATAATGTTACCTTTTTCACTAAGACTCTGATAACTGAATTGTCTTGCAAACAAGTCATCGCAAGCATCTTTTAACGCCTGATAAGCCGTATTTCGATGTACACCAAACTGATTAATATAACTTTCAGCATGAACTGTTAGTGGATCATTAGCATTTATCCCTTTACCTGATTCCCTTGCTTCAACAATAGCTAGGAGAATTAACCTCTGTTCAACTAGATCGAGGTTATAACTAGCATTGATTAAGGCATTATCTTTAACAACTAGTTCTGTTTTCATATGAAAAGATTATATTTTTAATTCAATAAGACGAGGTTATATAATTATCTCGCTTAATGCAAGGTAAACCTCGTTTTAATGCAAGGTAAACCTCGTTTTAATGCAAGGTAAACCTCGTTTTAATGCAAGGTAAACCTCGTTTTAATATCTCTAGAACCATTATGAATAAAGGATTACAGCTTAATTAAAAGCATTTAAAAGATTAAAAATAATTAAAAGCCCAAAGAATGAAAAATTGCCCTTGGTTTTCGCTTCGCTCAAACTCTATTGAATCTCGCTTTCGCTCGATTCGTCGGGGCAATTTTTGGTTAATATTTTCGTGAATTTGAGGAAAAGCAAAAGCAAGATCAAAAGCAGCTCGGAATTCGCTTCGCTCATAAGCTTTTTACTCGCTACGCTCGATTTAGGAATCAAACTTGGAAAGTTCGCACCCATGCGGGATGCTCTGCCATGCAGGTGATTGATGGATAGGGAGCTTGTAATCAGGGAAAGGAAAAGGCAAATTTTCTCAGTTCGCTCGTAGACACTCGCTCTGTTTAGCGACTCATACCACGAGATTTCATTTTAGGTGCATGTTGCTGTGCTTTGAGTTGTTGTTCTTGTCTAAGTTTCATCTGTTGTTCTGCTTTGATCTCATCCACACATTTTTTAATGACTTGGTAGGATGGGTATAGAGTCTGGTATTGCTTGGCTTTGGCCGGATGTTGTTGTTGGTACTGCTTCCAGGCATGTTCTTTAAACTTTTCATTTTCCAATAAATCCTTCACACCATGTTTTTTCTGGTGTTCATGCTGACCTTTCAGCTTTTTGTGTTCCTGATAAATAGCATCACGTTGGGCTTCCCAGGCTTTTTTTCCAAACAGTAAGGGTTTGTTCTGGGTTAATTCGTTG
The DNA here is from genome assembly GCF_048147925.1 of Acinetobacter sp. 226. Lineage (NCBI taxonomy): Bacteria > Pseudomonadati > Pseudomonadota > Gammaproteobacteria > Moraxellales > Moraxellaceae > Acinetobacter > Acinetobacter sp. 226. Next base: position 9,471 of record NZ_JAYWYX010000043.1, read on the forward strand.
TGTTGATCGACCAGGCTTTGCAATTTGTCATGACTTTGCTTGAGTCCGCTTTTAACGATCTCCTGGGCAAGCTGCTGATTGAACTCGTTTTGATGTTTGTGGTGCTTGGTCAGGTTTATTTCGGCTTGTTTGAGATTGCGCTGCATAAAATCTAGGTCTAGATTCGCGTCTTTTGCGCTGATTTCGCGATTTAGCACTTTGCCAAGGGTTTCCCTCTGTTTTTCCTCAAATAGGGCTTTTTCGTCAATTGGTGGCGTTTTAGCGCTATTTTTGATTTGGATCTGCTGTTCAGTTTTCAGTGTGCTGAGTTTGATCTCATTTTCAGCAATCAGCAGATCCATATTTTTGCCGTATTGCAGCTGCGCCTGATTTCTCTGTTTGATTTCATCATTGCTTCGGCTGATTTCGGTCTCAATCCCTTTTCGGCGCAGTTCGGTGACTTTCGGTCCTTCGTGCAGGGTCGCTTCCAGGCCATTCTCCTGGTCTTTGTAGCTGCGGTGGTCAACTCTGGCTGTGGATCCGGCTAGATCCAGGTGCATATTGCAGATATCGGCAAAGTGTTCGCGCCAGTGCTCGATTTCTCCACTGTGTTTCTGATCGAGTTC